>JAIXQT010000189.1 GCA_027485595.1 Pseudomonadota bacterium
GCCGCCGAAAAAATCCTCAGCGTATCTCAGTGGATACGCCTCCGGTTTTTTCGCCGTCTCCGCCTCGTTTCGTCAAAACTCTCAAAATGCTCACGACGGAACCATTTTTCACCACCCTGCTAAGACAGAAGCCTCGTCGCGTCGATTGAGAGACGGGTGTGATAGAGTCTGATGAGTAATTAAGGTTCGCGCGAATGACGAGAGGGATGGTACGCAGTCGCGTGCACACTCATAGTACGAGAGAACTTTGATATCTGAACGAGCCCTCAGTGCTCCCCATGTTTTCAGCGATATGCGGTTAGACCTCTAGCAGGCAGGCAAGAGGAGCGGGTACATCGTGGCTTTTCACAAGCCGTCTGGCGCTCCTTATCATGACATCCGATCGGTGGCAGAAAAAATTTCGGCTCTTCGTGGAATCGAGTGGGTGAAATTGGTGTTTCCGGACGTGAACATGCTCGTGCACGTAAACGTGAACGTACCCGAAAAAAGGTGGTCACACGCCCTGAAGGCAAAGTTTAGAAAGCATGGCACCGATCCGTGTAAGCAAAAGCTTTCCGACGCGATATTCGTCCGGGGAGAGGTGGCCAAGAGCGTTAAACAAATCAAAGAGGGCACCACACTCCATGACGGACCCTCGTGCTATTGAGAAATAGCGCCGTTTATCGGCTTGTGTGAGCTTGCCGGCACCTTCGGCGATGTTGAGCACAATCGAAAATGATGCGCGCTTACACTGATCTTGGAGTAGTCCGTTTCCCCTGGGTAACCGGTCTCGAATCTCACCAGAAGTGACGACGAACTCCAGAGGAATGCGGTAAACATCCAATTAGTCCTAATTTACCATACTACTAGATACCGATCGGCGGGGCAGAAAGTTGCTAGATCGGGTACGTTCACGTTCACGTTTACGAGCACGTTCACGCGGAAATACGTGATTTATCGGTGAAAACAATGGGTTATGCCCCATTAGCAGTCATTGGCACCCACTTGATTCCCCGATGAGGCAAAATTTCTGAACGTCGCACTGGTATGTCATACTGTGAGCGCATGTGTGCGAAGCCCCCGTCCAAACAACAGCTAATTGAACGACTCGTTCGAGAGGAGTTCGTCCTGTCGCGTGATGTCGCCGAAAAGCAGATCCGAGCTGGGCTCGTGCGTGTTGACGGCACGATGGTCGATAAACCAGGGACGATGGTTAGTTGTGAGGCTCAGATCACCTTGGCCCCTCGAAAGGATTTTGTGGGGAGGGGGGCTCTCAAGCTATCGGGGGCACTTGATTCCTTTAACCTCTCTCCGTCCGGAAAGGTGTGCGCCGATGTTGGAGCGTGCACGGGTGGTTTCACTGAGGTTCTTTTGCTCCGAGGCGCTGAGAGGGTCTACGCAATTGACGTGGGCTACGGCGATCTCGATTGGAAGATTAGAACCAATCCTCGTGTGGTCGTGATGGAACGGACGAACGTTCGGTACGTAGAGCGACTGCCGGATCCGATCGACGTGGTGACCATTGATGTCTCGTTCATCTCTCTTACCAAAGTTCTACCTGTCATTTCCAAGTGGCTCGTTCCAGGGGGCGTGGTGGTTGCTCTCGTGAAACCGCAATTCGAGGCCACGAAAGAGGATGTCGGCGAGGGTGGAATTATTCAAAATCCCGCCGTGCATGAGCATGTTGTACGATCGGTGCGGGAGTTTCTCCCATCCGCCGGACTCACCCATCGAGCTACCATCCCATCTCCTATCTTAGGAACTGAGGGAAATAAAGAGTTCCTGATGTGGGCCGAACGGATCTGACAAATCCTCATCGCCACTTCATGATGTCAGTCATTCAGACAATTTCTCGTTAGGACTATCAACTACCAACGGAAAGACGGCGAAACCCATCTCTGCGACGGGAAGGTTTTAGCGCTCGTTCCGAAACATCCCTGTGGAGAGAGAATCGGCGCCTATCAAGCGTCCCTCTCGACTCCGGCGAGCGATGTGATGCCTATCTTTATGAGGAGTGTCGCGTGAATCAAATCCGTTTAGTCTCAAGTTCGTTCTCAAGAGTGTGCCTCCACGCCTTCGCGTTGGGAGCCTGTGTCATGTTCGGGGTCTCGCCCGACGCGGCGTTAGCTGAGTCAAAGACGATCTACAAAGAGACCTACCAGTACTGCACGTCCAGTTTAGGAAAGCCCGCTGCGGACGAGTCTGGATGGATGGCATTAGTAACGGGCTTGCCGAAGGAGAAGTTCAGTAACCTCAAGGTTTTTTCCTACGGAAGTAGTGTAGTTGGCGGATCGGTCAATAGCTCCCCACATGGAAAGGCAGAGGGGTACTCATTCTGGTTTAAGCCGGCGTACGGCGTCTCGTTCCTAACAGCCGAATTTTCATTCGATGTCGGTCTGATCTCGAAATACCCATCGAGTGTTGAGTACGAGCAGCGACTCAGCGGCGCTGACACGACTGGTGTCATGAATCAGAGCCAGCTTATCTTTCTGATCGATAACAATTGGTACATCTCTGGTACGGCCTTCCGTCAGAATAGACCAACGAGCTGGGAGCCGGTGAAGGTTGATCCATCTGAGTTGTTGTACGGTGTTGTTCCTTACGTCGCTGGACTTGGAGCCAGCGCCCCAACGGCATACGATACC
>JAIXQT010000203.1 GCA_027485595.1 Pseudomonadota bacterium
CAGGGACTCGCTCCTTCAAGAACAGGAGCACAACCCTCGCAGCAACCATCGACTCCTCCGGCATCTCCTCAAGCTAACGCTCCCTCAACGCCGATCGATGTCGCCGTGTCCCGAATTACTATTACCGATGGCGAGGTCACTATCGATGATCGAGTCGCGTCACAGCGAACCCCTATCCGAGCGATACACCTAGACGCTGGGGTCTCTCTTCAGGGCAAAGAGATTCTCATTCCGGCGCTCACCCTCTCGTTCGCCGCATCCCCCTTTCCACCACTTCGTTTTACCGGCTCGGCGATTTCGTATGGGCAGGACTCCGGAAAGCTCTCAATCGGCTCTTTTGACGCGGCATCAGATGTCGGGACCCTCCATGCAGAAGGGACGCTCGACACAAAGACTCAGAGTGGCGCCCTTACCGTTACCTCAAAGGGGATCGACCTCCGCAAGGTCGCGGCCCTGGTGAAAAGCTCTACCCCGGCGATCGCAGCGCTTAATCCAAGTGGAACTATAGCTACTTCGCTTGCAGTAACGCTCGTCGCAGGACAACCTTCACTCAAAGGCCCCATCACCCTCAAAGATATCAACGCCGACCTTCCGGGCCCCCAGAAGCTTCGTGGACTCTCTGGGGATATTAACGTTCAAGGAGCGCTGACCGACCTCTCGGTCTCTGCTCCTCAACTGCAACTCTCGTTTCAGGACGCTCCCCTTCGCGTAGCCACAGCGATGCGTCTCACCTCTTCGAACGTAACGGTACAGTCGCTCACGATCAACGGTCTCGGCGGCGAAGCTCGACTACCAGCCACACTGCAACTCGTTGCCCCGAAGAACTTTACAGCACAACCAATCCTCGCAACGATCTCTATCGGCGAGATGCTTAAGGTAACGAAGCCATCACTCGCGAGCATGATCTCCGGAACGATCGTGTCGTGTAAAGGAAACTTCTCCGGCTCAACGATGGGTGATGTAGCGCGTTCTGTAAGCGGCTCTGGGGATATCGCAGTCAAGGACGCGGTACTTAAAGGGGTAAATCTTCCCGCGCTGATCCTCTCGAAGGTATCAAACATTCCACTCCTTGAGGGATCCCTTCGGTCCAACATCCCACCGGAGCATCAGAGGTACTTTAACGACCCAGACACTAAGATATCCGAGCTCAAAAGCGACTTCTCACTTGGAGGGGGGACCATTAACCTCAAATCGCTGCGGGCTACGAGCGTAGCCTTTACCCTCGAGAGCAACGGCACGATGTCGATGGACGGAGACCTCAACCTCTCGTCAAACTTCATCCTCGCCGCAGATATCTCAGCGTCACTCGCAAAGCGTTCGAAAACGGTAGAAAAGATGCTCAACAAGAACAAGCTCCTTGAGATCCCGGTTGTGATCAAGGGCAGGAGCCCGGCACTCATCGTCGCTCCCGATATCTCTAAACTGCTTCAAGGTGCCGGTGGACGGATGCTTGAGGAGAAGGCGGGAAGCCTCCTCGAAAAGGCGCTCGGCGGTAAAAAGGGCGCGGATGGAAAGCAGAAGAACCCGCTCGGTGGGCTCTTCGGGATTAAGTAAGCGCTATCCACAGGGAAACGTCCCGTGTGAGTGCCCTCGCCGCGATAGCTGATCATCTCGGATGTGTCCCCATCATCGAAGGGAATTCATTTCACTCCCCCGAGATGAAGGATAAGATGCGACAACCTACTCCTCTCTCTCTCTGATGATACCCAGTGGCCTTAGTTCGATGGATTAAATCGGGACCTTCGCGACTCCCAAAGTCGATGGCCCCCATGCTCTACCCTTAAACGGATCTATCGTAAGAGACTCGTGGAGGACCTCAACGGTTCAGTTCACTTCCTCTTTCTTAATGCGCCCGAGTAGCCCCTCGCAGCACGCCTCGCCAACCGGCCGCATGCGTATATGTCGGCATCCCTACTTGAGAGTCAGTTTCAACTCATAGAGCGCCCCTAACAAATCGAGCCAGTTTTTACAGTACCCGTCGCCGAGAGCGCAAAAATAGCGGTCGAATAGAAAATAGGTATGCGTAATGTTCTCTGGATTTTAAAATCTGAGCGATTTGTCCGAAACGACCAAACCTCGCACTGCTATTTTCAGTTTACCGATGTCCTGCATCCGCATATCCTTGAGGGACCGCATATGGCTGACAGCATTGAAGAGTACGAAGACAAAGAGGCGCAACCTCACACCGAGAACACCGAAAAGCAGGATCTCGTCGGCGGCTTCGCGTTCTTCCTCTCTCTTGCCGCGCTGTTACCTACAGGGCTCATGTTCACAACCCTCACCTTCCTCCGCTTAGAGACCGCCAACGTAACCACAACGATCTATTTTATCTTCGCCACGTTAGCCGGCGCAGCCATAGCTCAGATGTTTATCAGAGGACACCTCTCGGTGTTTATTCACGAGTTCAAGCACTCGTTAATCTCAAACCTCGTAGGTAATCGCCACAAAGGGATGAAGATCGGAGAGCACTCGGGCCACTACCAATACGCCTACACAAAGAGCACCGCGCACTACAACGCGTTCATCTCCCTTGCGCCCTACATAACACCGGTGTTCACCTTCATCTCCGTTGTGCTTGCGCTCATTTTTCTTCGGGGGGACCGCGAGATAGCGGCGATCGTTGTCGGTGTTGGATTCGGGATGGACATGCTCCTCAATATGCGGGACATCTCCCATATCCAAACGGACATCTCGCTTATTCGGGGAGGATACAACATAGGGCTCGCGTACATCGCCGCATGGAATCTGCTGATTGCGGGGCTCGTGTTCGCATGGGCGTTCCACGGCGTTCATGGACTCTGGATGCTGCTCGAGGACATCTCCGCATGCTTCATTAACCTCTACATCGCCCTTTTTGGGGACCCGCGTAGCTCATGAGGCTCATGAGAGCCACTTCAGTCTTGGGACCAAGTGAGGGCCCCATTTTCTCGAGAGCCACGGACCGTATCGGCGATAACTACCTCGGCACCAATTGATAAACAACCGTCTGTGCCCCAACGAAATGCTCTCTCCACCGGAACCTCATTCCAGGTAGGTCCGGTGGGAACCCGTCTAATGACGATAGCCCTAAAATAGAGATACCTTTACGGTGCGCGTCAGACACGCGTTGCGCGATTGGCGGGGAAAGAGTTCCAGCGACCGGAATAATTTCGCTCGCTCCGAGACTATTTACCGCGAACTCCATCGAGCGATTACCCGGCAAGGTGGAGAGAATGAGGCATTCCCGCTTGCCGTAGGCAGTCGCGTACCACGCAAGTTCATCATAGCGACCACCCTTGAGGTGCCTTTCAACGGAGGACGGCGCCATGAGTTGAGCGGTGACCGCAAAAAAGGTGAGAAAGGATGCGACGATTCGATTCGTTTGCCACATGCTACCTATAACGGTGGCTATCGCCAGGGAAAATGCGATTGCGAGCGTCAGGCTATATCGAGGCACAGTCGAACGCATTCCGCCCCAAGCGAGATCTGCGAAGAACATTCCAAGAAACGGCGCTATCATCGTCAACAACACGACTCGATGGTGCGGGGCTCTTTGAACGAGAGAGAGCAGAAGTATCGCACAAAGTGCTCCCATGCCCATATAAGGGAGATCCATCACGTTCAAGCCAACAAGGCATTCAACCGCTTCACTTGCGGATCGGACAAGAGCCTCTGTCGTCATCGTCTGGCTCGTGAAGTGATGTGATGCCTCTGCCGTGTTGAGGACGGACAGAATAAAGGGAAGAGCTACGAGCGATACCACCGTCAAGATAGCAGCAAATCGCTTTACCTCTCCGCAACCTCCCCCTCCGAGGAGCCATTTCAAAACGACAGCGAACCAGGCGATAGGCAGAAATAAGAGATGAGAGAAGGCTCCAAACAAAGACACAACAAAAAAGACGATGCCGGTTCGTGCCCTCCACGGGGAGAGGAGCGCGCCGAGACACAACACGATTGACAGTAGCAACGAGGCATATGGCCGTCCCTCGACACTATATGCGATCAGAACCGGATTAAGCGCCACTAAGAGAGCCGCGAGAGGAGCCGAAACAACACTATGTGTGATGCGAAAGGTAAGAAAAGCGACCGCCAGCGGAAGCAGGATCCCACAGAGAAGTGGAAAAACCTTTACGATTATCGGGGAAGGTCCAAACGCGAGTGAAAATGCTTGAGCAATAACGTAGAACGCGGGCATGAAATGGGAACCGCGATCGGGCCCTACGAGTGCCGATTGGATCAAGTGTGGGAGGGAATCGCCCGTCAGAAGTTGGTTCGAGTTCTCGATTTTGAGAAAGGCAACCTTGTTCGCTCCACCCATGCGGACGAGCGATAAGATCTCGTCATGCCAGATAGGGTCGTGAATACATACGCCCACGCGAAGAACTGCTCCTATCGCGCAGGCTAGTAAGGTGACAAACAAGGGGTATCGAGGATTTACGCCCCACAGACCAACGCTCATGACTTTACGCGATGAAAAAAGCATGGAGTAAATGGGCGGCTCTCGCGAGCCGCCCGAATCATTCCTCAAGGCGCCTGAAAGCCTTACCTAACTCCCCCGACCGAACCGGGACGAAGAGGAGACGGCACACCGACAAAAATATCCTTGGTGCCTACGGTGTCATTCGGTGTGATATCG
>JAIXQT010000022.1 GCA_027485595.1 Pseudomonadota bacterium
TGAATCGATCGCTCAATCCTTACGGCGAGCGGCTTGCCCTCAGAGCCACGTACTATCTCAATCAACTCCTTGTAGGTTTCGACGCTCTCGCCGTTCACCGTGAGAATACGATCGCCGGCCTTCATTCCCGCGGACTCGGCCGGCATTCCCGGCGAGACCCCACCAACAGTGACCGGACCATCGATGATCTTGGGAAGACCGATAGTGTAGTACATCCCTGAGGCGAGAACCCATGCGAAAAGAAAGTTAAAGAGCGGACCCGCTATCACGATAGCGCAGCGAGGGCCGTACGGTTTCTTAAGAAACCATCGACGAGGGTCCTTAACCATCGCCTCTTGAAGTGGCGTCAACTTTTCATCCCCACCCTCAATCGGGGAAGCTCCCGCGGCCGCCTGTTCAGCGATCTCTTTCTGCGAACGGTTTGGATCTCCGTGCACGAGCGTCGGATCATCGCCAGCCATGCGCACAAACCCACCGAGCGGAATCATTCGGATCGTGTAGGTCGTCTCTCCAAACTGAAATCGGGTCAATACACGGCCGAAGCCGAGCGCAAACTCAAGCACTCCCACGCCGAAGTATTTAGCCACCAGAAAGTGGCCGAGCTCGTGTACGAAGACGAGAATGCCGAGGACAAGGATCGCGGTAATTATGCTCATATGTTCTATGTTCGAATACTCGTCGCGTGTTGTCGAGCCCACACCGACACCTCGTCGGTGAGCGAGAAAAGCTCCTTCGCATCTTGATAAGACCGGGATCCGAACTTCTCAAGCGAATCCCCTATCAATCTATGGATAGACTCGAAGGCTAGAGCCTTATTCAAAAAGAGCTCAACCGCAACCTCATTTGCTGTGTTTAACACCGCGCACGCCCCATTTGCCCCTTCAAGGCACTCCTTAGCCCGGCGTAATCCTGGGAACTTTTGGTCGTCGACCGGCAAAAAGGTCAGCTCGGTAACCTTGGTAAAATCGAGCCTTTCCATCACCCCACGCGCCCTCTCGTTCGGGTAGGTCAAAGCGTAGGCTATCGGCCCCTTCATATCCGGAATGGAGAGCTGCGCCAGAACCGTTCCATCCACCAACCGGATCATCGAATGAATGATACTCTGGGGGTGAATAATGACCTCGATCCGCTTTGAGGGCACATTAAAGAGCCACCGAGCCTCTATGACCTCGAGAGCCTTGTTCATCATCGTCGCGGAATCGATAGAGATCTTTGCCCCCATGCTCCACTTCGGGTGCTTGAGCGCCCGCTCAGGGGTGATAGCGCTAAACTCGGAGATTGGGGTGTGAAGGAACGGTCCGCCTGAGGCGGTGAGGATAACCGATTCGAGATCCTCCTCCTGCGTCCCTTGGAGAACCTGGAATAGAGCCGAGTGCTCACTATCGACCGGGATGATGGAGACACCCGCTGCGCGTGCCCGCTCCATGACGAGCTCACCACCCACCACAAGGGACTCTTTATTAGCGAGCGCGATATCTTTGCCGGAATCAATAGCCGCCAAAACACCGGAGAGCCCCGCCATCCCCACAACAGCAGCGACCACGACATCGGCACGGCTCTCTCGAATGACATGCACGATAGCGTCATCGCCACACACAAGCTCTGTATCGTTCCACCGAGCCGTTGCCGGCGACACACCGAGACCTTTGCAGAGCGCCTCAAAACCGGCGGCGTCACTCACCGCGGCGACGCGGGGACGGAACGACCGGACTTGCTCCGCAAGTACGTCACCACGACGACCAGCGACGAGGCAGTCGATAGAAAAGCGCTCGGGGTGAGCCCTCACCACCTCAAGGGTTGAGGTACCGATCGATCCCGTAGAGCCGACAAGGGCGATACGCCGGAGACCCATCTTAGAGCGCTCCGAGCAGTAGAAGGGTAAGCACAACAGCCGGAGCGGCACCGATCATACCGTCAAATCGATCGAGGACTCCGCCGTGCCCTGGAAAAAACGCCCCCGTATCCTTCACACCACGGAGGCGCTTGAGGTAGGACTTCGAAAGATCCGCAGCTTGGGCGGAGATAACCACGACAAGTGAGACGAACGCGAGCGCCGCGGTGCTTAACAAACCACCAAGAATTACCTGGCCTAACAATACCCCCGCGAGAACTCCGATGACGTATCCAGCGACGCTCCCCTCGATCGTTTTGTTCGGCGAGAGCGCGGGTGCCATCTTGTTTTTCCCGAGATACTTTCCAGCAAAGTACGCTCCGGCGTCATTCAATGCCACAACACCCACGAGCCACCACACGAGATGCACACCAAGAGGCAACGAAGCGATAACGATGAGCTGCGGGGCGCATATCCCCACGAGCAAAAACGCTGGGGCATAGCCCTCAGCGTGACGAGAGCCATCTTCAAGACGAGAACGTCCAGCGAAGGTTTGCAGGATCATGAGGAGCTGCGCACTCGCGACGATCGAAACAAAAAGAAGCTTCCAGTTAAGCGCCCCCTCGACCACCGCCTGAACACCAACAACGCTAGCCACAAGCGCGGGCAGCGCCATCACAAAGAAATGGATAGCGCCCCACCCCTTTCGATACGCCGAGGTAACCGCGTCACGCGCGAAGAGCCGAACCACCTCAAACGCCGAGAGCACCGCGACAGCACCGGCCCACGCTACCGCCAGGATCCGTCCGTAGGGAACCATCAACGCGACAAGGGTAAGGCCAAGCGCTAGAGCGAGAACGATAAGCGCGGTGAGAAGTCGGTCCTTGAGAGAGCCGGTATGATCAAATCGAAAAGCGGAGAACAAGGAGTTACTTCCCGTCGATCTGCTCTTGAGTTCGTCCGAATCTGCGATTGCGTCCTGCGAAGACATGGAGACACCTGTGAAACTCTTCAGTCGTAAAATCAGGCCAGAGCACTGGAGTTACCACTATCTCCGCGTAGGCCAACTGCCATAACAAGAAGTTCGAGATGCGGGTCTCATCACTCGTCCGAATGAGAAGCTCAGGATCTGGAACATCAGGAAGGTAGAGGGAACGCGACACCATCTCTTCGGTGATCGATTCCGGGTCAACCTCACCCGCTTTGATAGCACGGCCGATCTTCTTCATCGCCTGCACTACCTCATCCCGTCCACCGTAGGAGACCGCGAGGATAAGATCCATGCCATCGAGGTGCTTCGTCTTCTCTTCGTTTCTTCGAAGGAGATCCCGAACCGCCTTCGGTAATCGAGCGATATCTCCCATCGCGCGTAGGCGTACGCCATTTTTTTTTTTTTTTTCAAGCTCCGACTCAAGGTGACGCAAGAACAGCTGCATCAACCCGCCAACCTCGTCGGTCGGTCGGCGCCAGTTCTCGGTGGAGAAGGCGAAGAGGGTCAGGTACCGAACTCCAAGGCGGCGAGCCTCTTCAACCGTTGAGCGAACGCTCTTGGCGCCGTTACGGTGCCCCTCTACCCGAGGAAGGAACCGCTTCTTAGCCCACCGACCGTTCCCGTCCATGATAATAGCGACGTGCTTGGGGATAACCTTCAGCGCGGCTCGCGCTGAGGCCCCCTCTTTCACCTGTGCTACTACTGATTCGCTCTCCATGGATTTGCTTTTCGAATACGGTAATGAATGGCCCGAGCTATCAGACCTCCATCAACTCCTTCTCCTTCGCGCCAGCGGCCACGTCGACCTCGGCGATTACCTTGTCGAGGATCTTCTGAATCTCGTCCTGTGCGCGACGTGAGTCATCCTCGGAGATCTCCTTATTTTTGACCTGCTTCTTCACGTTCTCAACTTCGTCTCGGCGAAGGTTACGAAGGGCGACCTTCGCCTCCTCCGACATCTTTCCAACCTTCTTGATGAGGTCCCTTCGACGCTCCTCGTTGAGCGCTGGGATTACAACGCGGATAAGGGAGCCCTCGCGAGATGGGTTCAACCCAAGCTCAGATTGCTGAATAGCTTTCTCAATGGCCTCAACAGCACCGGCATCGTACACCTGAATGGTGAGCATACGGGGCTCTGGAGCCGAAACCATGCCAAGCTGCTGAATCGGGCAACGCGACCCGTAATAATCTACCTGCACAGTCTCAAGAAGCTGTGGAGTCGCTCGTCCTGAACGGAGACGT
Source organism: Pseudomonadota bacterium (assembly GCA_027485595.1). Lineage (GTDB taxonomy): Bacteria > Bdellovibrionota_C > UBA2361 > UBA2361 > OMII01 > OMII01. The sequence goes on from JAIXQT010000022.1 coordinate 4,065, forward strand.
CCAAGCTCCTTCTTAAAATGCTCAAGTCCCTTAGCGCAATTCGCTTTGTATGCGTCAAATTTTCCACTCATACAGTACCTTTTAGTTCTCTAGTTTAACTGCTTTACCCTTCTACGAGAGTTCCCACTGAATCGCCACAGACGATCCGCTTGAGGTTCCCCTCGACTCCTACGTTAAACACCACGATCGGAAGACTATTTTCCATGCACAGCGATATAGCCGCCGCGTCCATCACCTTCAAGCCCTTCTGAAGGACTTCCATGAAGGTGATCTTACCGAACGGCTTCGCGTCCGGGTTCTTCTTTGGATCAGAATCGTATACCGCGTCCACCTTAGTTCCCTTGAGCAGGATCTCGGCCCCGACCTCCATAGCGCGAAGGCTCGCGGCGGTATCGGTAGTGAAGAAAGGATTTCCTGTTCCGCACGCGAAGATAACAACACGCCCCTTCTCAAGGTGTCGTGTCGCGCGGCGTTTGATGTACGGCTCAGAGATCTCCTTCATTTCGATCGCTGAGAGCACTCGGGTGTGAACCCCTTCAGCCTCGAGACGGTCCTGGAGCGCGAGCGCATTGATGGCGGTCGCAAGCATTCCCATGTAGTCGCCGGTCACGCGGTCGAGTCCTTGCGAACCCGCTTGAACTCCGCGGAAGATATTACCCCCGCCAATAACAACCCCGACCTCAACGCCGAGCTGCGTTACCTCACGAATCTGACTAACGAGCGCGTTGATGATCGAGGACTCGATTCCGGTCCCCTTCTCACCACCAAGGATCTCGCCACTCAGCTTCAGAAGGATTCGCTTATACTTAACGTTGGTCATGGATTCTCCGGGGGATTAGTGCTCGAAAGCGGTCGGTTCCTCTGGAGCATAATTACGCTCCACTCATATCGCCGTCCGAAACCGATAGGACGGCGACACCGGCACGTCCTCATCCCTCTACAGGATAAGGACGGCCGTGTCGTGGTGGTATTACTTACCAACCATTGCAGCGACGTCTTCCGCAAGGTTTCCAGCAACCTTCTCCACGCCCTCTCCAACCTCAAGTCGGCTGAAGCGTCGAACGGTTACCTTCTCACCACATCGCATGCTCATGTCATCGATGAGGGTCTTGATCGTCTTCGACTCGGTCTCATCCTTGATGTAGACCTGCTTCATGAGAACAACGCCCTCAAGGAACTTCTCGACCTTGCCTGGGAGGATCTTGTCAGCCTTCTTCTTCTGCTCGTCGTTGAGTTGCTCCATGAGAATTTCCTTCTCCTTCTCAAGGATCTGCTCAGGAACCTCTTCAACGGTGAGGTAACGAGGCTTCATCGCCGCTACGTGCATAGCGAGGTCCTTAGCCAACTGACGGAACTCGTCTCCACGACCTACGAAGTCGGTCTCGCAGTTAAGCTCAACAACGGAAACAACTTGATCACCTGGGTGGATGTACACACCAAGGGTTCCCTCAGCGGCGGTCTTTCCAGAGCGCTTCTCGATATCCTTAAGTCCCTTCTTGCGAAGGATCTCGATAGCCTTATCGATTGATCCCTCAGCCTCGTTCAAGGCACCCTTGCAATCCATCATTCCAGCTCCGGTCATCTCGCGAAGCTTCTTGATCATGTCACTAGTAATCGCAGACATATTTTCTCCTGTTTTGGTTTGAATAAAAAACTATAGGTCACATGGCTGCGCGCACCTCACTTCGGCGAAACCGGAGCGATGGTGCGCGCGGATGGGGAGCGGCAGCTTACGCTACGGCAGCTCCACCCTCAGTTACGTTACCAACGAGCTTAGCCTCAGCGCGCTTTGCACCGTCTGCGCCGTTTTGTTGCTCGCTTCCTGGAACGCGGGCCTTGTAGATCGCGCGTCCCTCAAGAACAGCGTCAGCGGCTGCCGAGAGGAAGAGCTTCAACGTACGAGCAGCGTCGTCGTTTGATGGGATCGGGAAGTTTACGGCTCCTGGATCAGCGTTCGTGTCAACGAGCGCCACAACCGGGATGTGAAGGCGGTTAGCCTCAGCGATCGCGATCTGCTCTTTCACAACGTCAATGAGGAAGATCACGTCTGGAACCTTCTTCATGTTGCGGATTCCACCAAGGTTAGCCTCAAGCTTCTCAACCTGACGGCTGATGTCGAGACGCTCCTTCTTGGTGATACGGATCTTGGAGCCTTCCTGAGCTGACTCAGTGAGAAGGTTCTCCATCTTGCGCATACGCTCGATTGAGTTCTTGATCGTTTGGAAATTGCTCAAGCATCCACCAAGCCAACGGGAAGCGATGTAGAACGCTCCACATCGGGAAGCCTCTTCCTTTACGATCTCCTTAGCCTGCTGCTTGGTAGCTACGAAGAGAACGTTTCCACCGAGAGCAACACGATCAACGATGTACTTGCGAGCGACTTCCCACTTCTTGAGCGTGAGATCAAGGTTGATGATGTGAACTCCGTTGCGAGCGCCGTAGATGTACGGAAGCATCTTTGGGTTCCAACGCTGGGTCTGGTGACCGTAGTGAGCGCCGGCGTCCATAAGGGTGCGGATGGTTACTGGGGTGCCTGGCTCGATAGCCGCAGGCGTAGCTGTAGCGGTATTTTTCGTACTCATTCTATCCTTTACGTCTTAGTTTGACCTCCCCGCCCGATATACTGAGAGCAAAAAGAAGCCCCATCTCTGGGAATTTCCTTTCACCTTCAAGCACTAAGACCGATGCGGGTGCGATAAGTTAGCGGTACCATATAGCATCTTTCAGCTCGTACTGCCAACTCTCCCCCTCCTTTTCCTAAGCTAATTCCTGTCCCAGAAATGAGACTAAGGATCGAGGAGCTGATAAAATCCGATAGTTTCTCGGCATTCGGCTTGCGTTCCTGTACGATTGTGGGCTCTTTTTCCTTCGAACGCGCCAAGGCCATGAACTTTTTTAGCTGTAATTGTAGGTAGTTATATGCAAAAGCTTATTCATCTCGTCATGGACTACGCACCCGGAGACCTCGCATGCGCTGAGGTCGTGTCGGCCCTCGCCGCCCAGATCCCGGCCGACTACCACTGGCATATTACGTCGGTGAATAGCTTCGACACCGTTTCTACCGGCTTCGTTGTGGCTCAGCTCGGCAACCAATCGGAGGCCCGACGCCCGAAGGACACCCTCATCTACGCTAACTGCGCCCCTCGCAAGGACCGACGCGAGGCTCGTACCAACAATGAGGGCGAAGGGTTCCTCTACGGCGTGCTGCACAGCGGCGTTGGCGTTATGGCAGTAAACTCCGGGTACTCCCTCTCCTTCGTGCGGGAGGAGCTGAAAGAGTTGTGGGCCATCAAGGTCGACGTTGGAGGATCTCAGTTCCGCTCCCGCGACAACTTCCCGAAACTCGTCGGTATGGCCGCGCGTGGAGAGAAGGATTTTCTGATTGAGCAGCTGGATCCGATGAAGGTGATCGCGCCACCACCAGCGTCAGCTATCGGATACGTCGACTCATTTGGAAACTTAAAGACCACTATCAGGGACGGCGACCCTGTACTTGAGACCCTTGAGCCAGGACAACGAGTTCGGATCGTCATCAACGACGTCGAGATGGCGGCGACCGTGGCGGCTGGAAGCTTTAACGTTCAGGAAGGCGATATCGCGTTCTCACCCGGCTCGAGCGGACACGATAGAAAGTACTGGGAGATCTTCCAGCGTGGAGGCTCGGCGTGGCACACCTATAAAAAACCACGGCCCGGGTCACCTATAACGATAAAGAGCGCGTAGCTTCCGCATCACGCGGATATCCGTGCTCATGCGCCACCACGCAACCGTGAGGATGCCCGAGATTGCGTGAGTCGCAACTCCTGGAGCACGGACACGTGCAGGGTCGCGTTCAGGGGCTCACAGGCACACGCCACATGAGGGCGTGTGCCTATTGGACGAACCCTACCTCACTTAGCTACACTCACCTTCATCGAAGGAGAATCCGTGTCAACAACTCTCATACAACAGGTCGAGGACTACCTCGCCGCAACCCTGCTGTCGCCGCAGGGCGCAGCGCAGCACCTTACCGGGAAGGTGAGCAAACACGAACTTGCCCCATTTCTTGGGCATATCTCGGCGATCTCGGCCTCATACATTTCCCATAGCGTTGGCTCCAAACTCGCATCTCCGATCACGGGCGCTCAAGCGGCAGAGGCCTACGCCCTGTACTACACGATCATCAATGCGGCGAAGCTTCTGCACCTTATTCCATCCCTCTCCTTCGAGAGAGAGGAGATATCCGTGCTCGACCTCGGATCCGGCCCCGGAACGGCGGGACTTGCGCTCCTCACCGCACTTAAAAAATCGATTCACCTTACCTGTGTGGAAGACTCCCCACATATGAGAAAAGTAGCCGAGCGCCTCCTCTCTCGCTACCGCTCCACGGGCGTCCTTTCGAAGCTATCCATCATGCCAGCCCTTTCATCTCGCTCCACCGATCGCTACGATCTCGTCATCGCGGCGAACGTCGTAGCCGAACTCGACTCCGTGGAGGGGGAACGCGCGTTTCAATCACTCGCTGAGCGTACCGCGCCCGGGGGATACCTCGTCGTGATAGAACCGGGACAACAACAGCACACCCGCCGCCTCATGCACCTCCGAGATACCCTTCTCAGTAAAAATACCGAGTTCGCGCCCCTCTTCCCGTGCCTGCGGCGAGATAGCTGTCCGATGCTCCGGTTGTCGGAAACGGATTGGTGTCACGGAGTGATTGAGTGGCAACAACCACGACTCAACGCGCACCTTGACGATCTCCTCTCCTTCAATAAACATCGAATCAAATATTCCGGGTTTATTTTTCAGCGAGGTGGCGTTACACCACCAGGGATCAGGGCGCTCACACCTCCAGAGAAAACACGAATTGGAATTGAAACGCTCGTGTGCGGAGAGGATACCTTCGGCGTCGTGCGGATCCGCAAAGGCGCTCGCTCCGAAAAGAACCGAGCTCTTGAAAAGGCCTCTGTGTTTGATCGCCTTCTTGTCTCTCAGCCCCTTCAAGGAGATGACGCGGAAGAAGTTTCTTTTTCGAAGCCGTAGTGGAGGGAAGCATCCCACGATAACGGTGCCGGAGCGGGCCCCGGTTCCCCCACCCAGTGTCCGCACCTCCAGTATCACGTGTAAGACGCGGGGCAATGGAAACACCCCGAGATTAAAAAAAAGAACAGCTCCTCAAGGAAGATCTCAGAGGTGCGGATAGCTGTCGAGAAGAGCCGCAAACCCCCTGCGCCATAAGCCCCGGCTGTCGCTACGAAAACCTCGCATCGCCGCCCATTAGGCAAACATTCCACATAAAGGACAGCTCTCGCCTCTTGAGACGCCTTTGGTGCATGACGATACAGAGTATGATGGTTGCGAATCGAGACCCCCGTGTAAACCATGACCAACCAAGGATCGTTTGAGGTTATGAGCCAACCAAGGCAGACCACCATTCAACCGAAACTCTATCCAAAGGCCCGCGACCACTCCGATCATACCAGCTCCGGGTTAAAAACCTTAATCCGTTTTCGCCTTGGCATACCCTGGAGCAGAAACTACACTGTCCTGAGGCCGGCGACACGGAAGGCCCTCTCTCGACACTGTATGCTCTCAAGGCTTTACCAACTTATTATTTTTTTGGCTCTGATTGCCTCCACCCTGAGCAGCCCCTCATCTGCGCACGCCAGTGGGGTCACGGTGAGCAACATCGCGATATCGTCATTCGATTCAGGGAACGGCAACGCTCTGATTAGTTTCAACGTGAGCTGGGACCATTCGTGGAGAACGAGCGCATCACCTCAGAACTGGGACGCCGTCTGGCTCTTCATGAAGTTCAGGATCGGCAGTGGCGCGTGGAGCCATGCCCGACTCCACAACACCGGTCACTCCGTGCCATCGACGGCCACCCTGTCGGTCGGTCTTGTTGACCCAACAGCTGCGTTTAACATCTCCACCAATCCGGGCGTCGGGGTATTCCTTTATCGGAGTAGCGATGGAAGTGGAACGTTCTCTCCATCTGGCGTTACATTGAATTGGAACTATGCCGGTGATGGCGTGAGCGTTACCGATCAAATTGAGGTTCAGGTATTCGCCATAGAGATGGCATACGTCAACGAGGGTTCCTTCTTTGCTGGCGACAACGCCACCTCATCCGGGGCACTCAAGCAGGGGAGCTCCGACACCGATCCCTGGCGTGTCGGCGGAGAAGAGGCGCTGAGCGTCACCAATACCTCAGGAAACGGTAGCACGAGTGGACAGAGCGCCGCTGTGTACTACTACCCCGGTGCTGGTGATGGAAATGGCGACGCGGCAGGTTCAGCATTTACCGTTCCCGCTGCGTATCCAAAAGGTTTTGGCGGCTTCTACGTTATGAAGGGTGAGATAAGCCAAGATCA
>JAIXQT010000091.1 GCA_027485595.1 Pseudomonadota bacterium
GAATCATCGTAAGGTGTGTATTATCGATGGGCGGACCGCGTTCGTTGGGAGTTTTAATATCACCAAGTACCACCGCGCTTCAGAGATGGGTGATTCGGCGTGGCGAGATAGTGCTGTTGTTGTTGAAGGGCCGGAGGTTGTCGCGCTCGTTCATACCTTTGAGGATGTCTGGATCGGTAGATTTCGGCGGCTCAAGCGTAAAATCCGACGACGGCGATTACGCGCCAGCCCACTGGTTCGCCTTAATGTGACCGGTAAGCAGCGGAGGGAGAACTATCTTGATCTTCTGGTTCGACTTCTTCGCGCACGACAACGAATTTGGATCACGAACGCGTACTTTGTTCCTGACGGGTCCCTTCTGCGGGCACTCTCTGTCGTCGCGCGAGAGGGGCTAGATGTGCGAATCCTCGTTCCTGGTTTTTCGGATGTCGTTTTTATTCCCTGGGTAACATCGGCTTTTCATTTCGGTCTTCTCTCCGCTGGGGTTAAGATATTTGAATACCGAGGATCGGTTTTGCACGCAAAGACGATGGTAATCGATGATTGGGGGTTGATTGGTTCCAGCAACCTCAATCATCGTAGTCTGCTGCATGACCTTGAGGCCGATATCGTCGTGACGGACGAAGATTCGCTCCGAAAGATGGGGGAGCAGTTTGTTGTTGATCTCGGTCGCTCGGTTGAGGTGACCCTTGAAAATTGGCGACAACGACCGTTGATTGAGAGGTTGCTCGGTCGCCTGCTTCTCTGGTTTAGGTATGTGATGTAACACCCCCATGACCGACACTCGGGTTCTAAAAGTGCTTTCGTACAACATTCACAAGGGGCTCGGCCTTGGGAACCGTGACTTCACGCTCCCACGCATTCGTGAATCTCTCCACAAGCTGCAGCCCGATATCGTATTCTTACAGGAGGTTCTTGGCCAACACGATAAGCACGCGAGTCGCTTTCAGGGTTGGCCTACCCTGTCTCAGTGCGATTTTCTCGCTGAAGCCGGATGGCCTCACGCCGCGTACGGTAAGAACGCCGTGTATTCTCATGGACATCACGGTAACGCGATCCTCAGTAAGTATCCGATAGTAGAGTACGAGAACATCGATATCTCAACCAATGCCTTTGAATCGAGAGGCATTCTCCACGCGGTCGTGCGACTCCCATGGAGCGAGGTGCCCCTTCACTGCATGTGTGTCCACCTCAATATGCTTCGTCGTGGACGTGACGCGCAGCTTAAACACCTCTGTCGTCGTGTAATGCTGAGCGTGCATGAGTCTGAGCCCTTGATAGTCGCGGGCGATTTTAATGATTGGCAAGAGAGCGCTACACAGCAGCTTTTTGATGATATCGGGGTGCGTGAGGTGTTTCACAGCTTACTCGGAGCGCACGCGCCAACCTTCCCGAGCAAATTTCCACTCCTGCGGCTCGACAGGGTCTACGCCCGTGGCGTAAGAGCGCTTGGTGGAGAGATCTTGAACGGACCACCGTGGAGCGACCTCTCGGACCACGCTCCCATTCTGGCGCAGTTGGAGATAGTGGCCGACTAGCAGGGTGGTGAAAAATGGTTCCGTCGTGAGCATTTTGAGGGTTTCGGCGAAACGAGGCGGAGACGACGAAAAAACCAGAGACGTATCCACTGAGATACGTTGAGGATTTTTTCGTTGGCTCCAACGAAGTTGTAGTCAAACCATCGAAAGGCGCAACAGGAAATCATTTTTCACCACCCTGCTAGGCCGCACCGTTGAAAGCTCATCGTGAGGGTTCTTCGACGCTAAGCAGGTCGACAACGGAGGCCGCTCGCGGTGTCACGATAGACCGATAGATGAGACAACGTTGCTTTGGGTGGCTAGCGAAGGGCAAGCCCCTGTTGATCCGCATCCGTCATGAGGATAACGGCCCTTCCTCGTGCGCCATGCGCAATAGGATCAAAGACGGTTTGTTCCTCTCCGTTTTGGATTATCCCTATGTGGCGACCCTGGCGCCCTGTGTCTGGATCGGCGTACTCATATAGAACGAGCCCGTTCATCCCTTCCAAGTTGGGCTCAATTCCCGGAGAGAACTCAATTGAGGTCTTAGGGGTGTTGGGCATGCTCTTTTCAATCGTGGAGAAGAGCTCCTTAGCGCGAATCGCTGCGGAGAATGGGGCCTCAGGTGCTCCGCTCCTATCAACTGGTCGAACTGGATGAGTCGTAAGCCCATCTGTGTCGAGTGTAACGCCGCTTTTGTGGAGAGCGTAGTGCAGCCGGATAGCGCAGCTGTTATCGATCCAGGTGTCGAGTTTAAATTGATCTCGAAGGAATGGTCCCGAATAACCGGGGGACGCGTGCTCTGAATCAAGCGGGGCACGAGGGTAGTGATCCAGAACCTTCCGTATGTCGACCTCGCCATGGGGCGACCGGGTGTGCTCCCGAGGAGTCGAGTCGAGTTTTGCCGGTTGGTCAACGTGTGATTGGGTTCTCTCCCTCTTGGGCACTCGATCGTGGGGACGCTCCTCGGTTGTGGAGGTGTGTTTCTCCTGTTTGGCCTGGCGATCAGGGCTTTTTCCGAGTGTCGAGTCGATCGTTTCACCTCGATTTTTCGTGAGAAGCTCGATGTTGACACCAAGTTCCCTCCGAGCTCGAGCATAGGTAGTCGAGTCGCTCGAACCGTAACGGGCATACAACGCGTTAATGAGGTCTTGGTTGGTAGATGATCTGTCGAGGTCACGCTCCCTCAAGAAACGGTCGAGGGGGGATTGATCGACGACCGGTTGGGACTCTTGTGTTCGGGGAGTGACACGAGTGCGGGATTCTACCTTGTCGTGCGCGAATGGTTGGTCCTTAGCGCGAACCAATGCCTCGACCTGTATCCCGAAGTCCCGCTCGGCACCCTTGTACATATCGGTATAGTTTCCGCCGTACCGTTTAAAGAGCGCGTTGATGACATCTTGGTTTGTTGGCGAATCTCCCAGTTTGAGCGCTGCTACGACATCGTGCGCCGAATGGGTGGTAGTACGCAGGTGGCCTCGTAGCGATGCGAGGGATTCGCGGTCTGGTAATGTGGCCTGCTCTGGTTGGCGCGCGGTGTCGACGGACTCTTTGGAATCTCGATTGTGCCGGGTGACCATTGATACCATAAAAACCTCGATCTGCTAGTTCCTCCTAGGCCGAGCCTGGAAGCGGTTGGGATTGCGGTACAGTGCCCCATACTGGTACGCCCCATACTAGTATCTGCGAATTACCCCAGTACGCTTCTGTTTTTTCGTGGGTGAGGTTGGCTTTCTCTTCATTCAATACGTTACGGAGATGATGCCGTGCGTCGCGCGGGGTGCACCCCACCGCTACGGCTATCAACCTTAGAAGCCATCTCAAAAATCCCCTGGGCTGCGGCTCGCTGCGCTACGAGATCGCGTCGTCTTCGGGAGAAAACGTGCTCGCTGTATCGCAGCGGATACACCTGCGCGCGTTTTCTCC
>JAIXQT010000283.1 GCA_027485595.1 Pseudomonadota bacterium
GGTCGAGGTCGAGGTCGAGGTCGAGGTCGAGGTCGAGGTCGAGGTCGAGGTCGAGGTCACTCCGTCCAAGAGGCAGCCGGACACAAAGGGCGAGTGATACCCAGTAGTAGACAGGGTTTAGTTGGTATCGGTGACACAAGGACCAGGCGTAGGACCTCATGGTGGAGGAGGTGGTGCGAATCATGTTTGAAAAATCTTTTGCAGGGCGTCCAGGTACTCGGTCTTCACAACGTCGTCAATATCTTTAACGGAGTTTATGTAACGTTGAAATACAAAAATTAGCATGGCGTTCAAGACCGGAGAGCGGTGTGCATTGTCGCGCAATTCCGAGAGGTGGTTTTTGGCTACCGTTTCTTTGGCATTAAGCACGAGGATAAGGGCAACTACCAGTTTCAGGCGGGTGCTCACAGTAGCACCTTCTGGCTGGGTAAGGAAAAACACGTTCATGTAGTACTCATAGACCGCGTGTGAAAGTGGGGTATCACTCGCCCTGTCACGTGACATTTGTGCCAGCACCGCCTTGAGGTGCGTGTATTCCTTCTTAAGGTCGCTGACAAGCTTCGTGTCGAGGCTATCCAAGAATGCTTTTAGATCGAAATCTTCACTGCCGTATTTTTTGCTGAGCAACGCATCGAAATTCTCATAGGTGCAACAAGGGCCGGTTGCGGGCACGTCGGAAAGGTTGCTCAGGGCCTTTGACAAAAAATCCATCGACATTTACGATTTACTGTTACTAGGACTATTCAGTATATTTTCCGCCGTTTCCACACGATCGGTAGCTTCTTTCTGCACCCGTTGACGAATCTGTTTGATGCGGATGAGCAACATATCCGCGGCGTGGTTCTGGGCGTACAGTTCCTGCACCTTGCGGTACGCACGAGCTTCTCGGGAATCGGGATTATTCATATGGATAGACGCGGGCATTCACCCCTGACGACGAAAATAAACATTGCCTAATGCTATAAGGGCATAACGATCATACCGAGACCGGCATGGACACAACGCAGCCGTGGCAACTCGTCTCCAAATCCTTTTTCGACAGGCGCACTGACACGCCCGATAGAAAGGGTATCAGGCCACAGCTTTGGGGCCACCACACGTGGGAGACCCTCCACTTTATCACACTTGGCTACCCAGAAGCCAACCCCAGTCCAACTCTTCGACAAAGCGCCTACGACTTGTTATTCTCTCTGCAGCACCTCCTTCCCTGTGTCCTGTGCCGCGAGCACCTGGCCACTATCTACAGGACGGTCATGCCTCTTACTCCAGCCGTCGTTGCCTCCAGGCAGGCCTTTGGGGAGTACGTGGTGGCGCTGCGCGACTATGTCAAGGTGCACCACGTAACGCACCCCGTCCTGGACAAGTACCCTCACACCTTCCGCGAAGATGTGGAGTTCAGGCTCTTGTACCCCGATGAGAAAACCAGTTTCTTTGATCGGCACATGGGCACGATCCTCATCGGGGGTCTTTTGGGGTGGACCCTCTTTCACTTGCGCAAGTAACGTTTCCACAGCGAAGAGAGCGTGTGCTTCCACGATGTGCAAGGCCTCGACGGAGCAGGGACGTGCTTGGTAGTGGCTGTCGAAATGATGATCCACTCGGTCTCATTGGGCCGAGCAACAAGGCCGTACTTCCACACGCGACAGGCCATCCGAAGCAGGCGCCGCTGATCCCAATCGATGGAGTCCATGCCCGAGACGCTCGGGACGCTCGCGCGACGCTCGCTAATCGTCGTGGTCCTCCACCGGACCGTGCAGCTCTTCCTGCGTGATCACACTAGGGAGCTTGACCTCGCACGTTGCGGGATCGCCTTTGATCGGGGCCGTCGACTTGAGATCCTCGGGTATCTCTGGAGACGTGTTGCACTGAGTGAGTTCGGGATGAGCCGCTTGAAACGCCCTGCAGGCGAGTGACGCCTTTCCATAGAACCCCATGAGAAAATCGTTGATCTTGTCTACGTTCGAGTGCTTGCGTACCATGTGAAAGAGCATGTCGCAGCTGCTAATCAGTTTTGGAAAGAGGCCTACGTTGACATAGGTGACATAGTCGAGCAGCCAGTCATCGGGGAACTTTGTCGCCGTCGAACAAAAGCCCAGTTGCCGATAAGGGCGTCCTCGGACCTGGGTCTCCAGACCCTTGGAGAGTGCAACGCCCAGGATATGCATCTCTCGGACGGCGGCGTTGATGGAAAAGCCCGTGCTAAGCGCAGTGGTGAAAATCAGAATGGGGCTCAGGGAAGGGGTCTGTTCTCCATCGTTAACAAAGGTGTCGAGTTTCCGCTTCTTGGCGACTTCGTAGGGGCCCTTGTCAAGCTGCTTAACGTTGAGCAGCACCGAGTCCGAGTTGCTCCAGATAAAGAGGATCTTGGACTGGATGATAGCGTCTACTTTGTCCGGGGATATATCGCGCGGGATCGTCAGCAGCATGTTCTCGTAGGGCCGTGCCTTGACGTACATGGTAAGGATGCCATAGAGGACCGACGCACCGGCAGAGTCGGGAACTGCTGTCCACACGACCGCCTTCCCCTTGCGCACCATCAGACGCTTGAAGCACTCGTATAGGATGGGCGAAAGGGCATACAGCTTGGGAAAAAAGACCGAATCGTCGCTGTAGATGGCCCGGTTGGTCGGTGTATCGGCGTAGAACTCCTGCACCTTGCTCAGCCTGAAAATATTGCTTCCCAGGAGGTTCTTTTTCAGGACACCCAGCTGATCGACATTGATGGTATCGAGCCGCAGCGAGGCCGCGCTCTTCTTGCCTTTCTGATCGGGCTTCTCCTGAAGAGTACGGAGCACCCATCGAAAGTGGAGGTCGGCCTTGTTGTGCACCTTGTCATCCTCCTCGGTAGAGTAGCCCAGGGCACCTCCGTTGGAAAGCACGTAGGTGTTGCGGCGGCGCGGGAAGGACCTGAGGTCGTTCTCGGCATTGTAGTAAAGGACATAGTGCTGCAGCTTGGCAAACACGGCCGTCAGTAATTCCTGCGAGCCCTGGCGAAAGGTATTTCGGAAAAGGTAGCTCGCGTTGGTGGCGTCACCTTTCTTGCAGGCGGTCATCATGGCCGGGATCTTCATCACCGTCTCGTGAGGGAGCTGGATGGGTTCCTTCATGATGTAGTGGTGCTCGAAACAACTCCCCGTGATATTCACGTACTTGAGACTCACCCGGGCTTGTTGCAGCTGACGCTCCGTGGTCTCCCGCACGGCTTCTAGTTTCTGCCTGATGTCCTCATCCTTCTCCGTCGCCAGACTCCTCTTGATCCGATCGAGCTTGGCGGGGAGGTGCTTGGCCTGCCACTCCGGATCTAGACCAGGATGACCGGCAATAAACATGCGATTCAAGTCAAACAGATTCTTAAAGGAGGTTGGCAAGGGGGTGGCCGTTAATCCCACGATGCCATACACCTGAAAATCAGGTATCTCTCCCAGGGTCAGAATCAAGGGGAAGAACGGGGTGTACTGTCCCGAGGTGCTACCCTCGGGGCTGATAATGGTCTGTACCTCGTCAAAGATCCAGAGAGCATTGTTAAACTCTTTCCGGAACTCGTCTCGTTTGTTGTGGATCATGTTGGCAATGGTGGAATACTTTTTGAACTCGACGCCCATCACCGTGCGCCACGCCTTGGCAAGCATATAGACGGGGACGCTGACACCAGGGTCCTCGTTGCTGCTGCTGCTACCGGCTTTATCACCAGAAGACGGCTTGGGACAGGGCTCCCCAGGACTCAACACCACACCCTTGTAGTTGGCCTGTAGTTTCATGTACTCGGGCTCTACGTACTTGCGGAGGCACGAGCGAAGGTAGGGAGACGAGCCTATACCGGGGCACCGGGCGCCGAGATCTTCGTACATCTGACCCCAGAGGTCGACGCGGAAGGTGACAAACACGAGCTTGGAAGGCACTCCCGGGTGAGCGGGTTCCAGGTCTTCGTTGTCCGGCAGCACCGGTTTGGCATAGGCCTGCCGGAACGCCTCCCGATCGAGCGGGTCAATCTTGCGCGGGTTGGGGTAGAGAGAATAGTCGGCAAACTGACTCATCAGTGCGGTGACCATACACGACTTGCCCGCGCCGGTGGAAGCGACCACCAGGAGTCGGCGGCAGGTGGTGGCGGGGTGCATGAGAGCGGCTACCGCCTTTTGGTAATACGTGAGCGTAAGGGGCTGCTGGTGGTCGAGGGGAATAAAGGTCTGGCTGCAAAAGTCGCTCTTGACGACACGGTCTACCGTAGCCGTCCTCCACTCCTTTCCCTTTTTGACCTCGACACGATCCTTGGGCTTGTATTTCGCCTGTCGGTCCCTCGACACCTTCCCGGCTCCCTCGGCCTCCGGGGCGGGCACCGGCCTGCGCAGGCGTTTGGCCGCCACGCGGGCCTCCGTGGTGCCGTCCTCGTACAGAACATCGTAACGGTCTAGGTTGACACAGTTGGAGCGGCATTTCACACTACTTGGTGCCACGAGAGCAGGGCCGTTAAACATACGATCTTGCACCCACGCACCCTCGAGGTACTTTTGTGCCACCTCGGCGAATTCGCCCTGCCCTTGCTGAGGCCACTGTGTGTACTGAGGTTGCTGGTACATTGATCGACACGTGTGTTGTGTTGCCTGACACTCGGGGAAAAAATAATGCAAATGCGGATGCGCCAGGATGGGTTCCAAGCTCAGCAAGGCCTGTGAAAGGATAGACCAGCAAGGCCTGATTCCTCCCGCACCCGCGGTAATGGTGGAGGATCGTGTCGCGGATCCTCCACTGATCCACGACGCGCGCTTCACTTCCTACTACCTCGCCCTCGACACAGAAACGACCGGGTTACCGAGTCGTTCCCGGAGACCTCCCGACGAGGACGGCCAACCACCCGCAAAGAAATCAAGGTACCCCGCCTGGTGGGAGATTGCGTGCTACGATAGAGCGCGGCTCGTGTCGGTGGGTGTCGTGCTCTACGGCTACAACCAGTCGACCCACACGGCGACACCACTGGTCCACTATTACTCCATCGTACGGCCCGATGGCTACCATGTCAGGGCTACCGAGATCCACGGCATTACCCACGAGCAGGCTCTCAGGGAGGGAAGACCCCTCGAAGAGGTGGTGCAGCGCATTCACGCCTTGCTGCCTTCGGAGCGCATCTCCGGGATTATCGGTCACAACATTGAATTCGATTTCAGCATTATCCAGAGCGAACTCTACCGCTGCTACCAGCTCCGGGAACACGTCGACATGTTTACGGACTACAAGCCCTGCTGCACTCTCAAACTGGCGAGGGCCTCGAACCTGAACCTCGATAACTACAAGCTGGGCACCGTCTACAAGCACCTGTGCTCGGGAAACGACAAGAAACGGGCTCATCATGCCTTGGACGACGCCGTGGCCTCGGCGGAGATCTTCTTCTCACTCATTGGTGTATCGGTGCAGGACAGCACCCCGGGCGCTCCGGACAATCTCCCTGCACCGCCTAAAGACGTCCACACCGAGATGGATACGACCCTGAGCGATGAGACAGGGAACACCGGGGAGCCACGTATCGACCCGAACCTCGCTCAACAGTCCGTGCATGTCGCAAGTGTCTAGGACAATGAGGGTCGTCGCCTGCTTGGGTCGTTTCGAGGCCGTCGAATGGATGGCGGTATTGACCTGCACCTCTTCCATGAGCCGTTTGCTGTGGGGACACGATCGAGTATCCACGACGAGAAGGACCGAGTCATCCTTCTCGAGCGTCTCGCTCACGCTGGCGAGGGAGTCGCGGAGGAGGAGTTGGCTGACGTTGGATGGATCCATATAGGCTCGTTTGTTCATACCCCTAGATTTTAGAGGTCCCTCTTCGTGCGCGCCCAGGCTAGATGTAGTCGCAGACGACGGGGCACTCCTTCTCATCAATCTGAAAGGGCTTACCACAGCCGTAGATGAGCCCTTGGGTCACTAGACGCTCGCACTCGTCTCTCGGTGCGTGAGGAGGAATCCCCTGTCCCGTGGACTTGTAGACACCGTGGCGGAAGATACGGCAGTTTAAATCCCGCCGGGCAATCAGTATCGTGGCATGGCAGTGCGGACACTGAATTATGAGGCACATGTCTCAGGAGTTTACTTTACTTTAACCCGTGATCCTTTTGAGCGAGTCGGAACTTGCGGATCGTGACATCAAACATGGTGCGAAGGGGACCCTCGTTGCGACCCGGGTAGACATGCTTGAGCATCCCCACATCCTCCTGGACGGTGCGTTCCATGAGGTAACGGATCAGGAGGTTGCCCAGACCCAGGCCATCCTTCCAAAAATTCCGGTACACCACCCAGTACAACCGGGTCCGATTCTCAGAGACTGGCTGGGAACGCGTGAGCACCGTCTTGGTGTAATCACCTACACAGACGCGTGTGATGGTGGTTGTTGGGAGGTGGAACTCATTCTCGAC
>JAIXQT010000171.1 GCA_027485595.1 Pseudomonadota bacterium
TCGAACGACCTGGCGATTGACCTCGGCACAGCCAACACGCTTATTTACCAAAAAGGGAGAGGGATTGTTTGTAACGAGCCCTCCGTTGTCGCGGTTGAGACCGCCGGAGTGCGCGGACGACGAAAGGTGCTCGCGGTTGGCACAGAAGCCAAGGATATGCTGGGCCGTACTCCAGAAACTATCACCGCTGTGCGGCCGCTTAAGGACGGCGTCATCGCGGACTTCGAGATGACCGAGGAGATGCTCCGAGTTTTGATTCGAAAAGTTCACAAAGGGCGTGCGCTCGTGCGTCCACGCATTATCATCTGCGTCCCTCATGGCATTACCGAGGTAGAGAAGCGCGCGGTGCGTGAGTCGGCTGAGTCTGCGGGTGCTCGCGAGGTGCTTCTGATTGAGGAGCCGATGGCGGCCGCGATTGGAGCGGGCCTTCCGATCACTGAGCCCCGTGGAAGTATGATCCTTGATATCGGTGGTGGCACCACCGAGATCGCCGTGATCTCCCTTAAAGGTATCGTGTATTCTCAATCCGTCCGTGTTGGCGGCGATAAGATGGATGAGGCGATCGCAAATTACATACGCCGACGTCACAACGTCTTGATTGGTGAGCGCACCGCTGAGCAGATAAAGATAGCGATAGGTAACGCAATCCCGAGCGCAGATCCGATGCAGGTGGAGGCCAAAGGTCGTGACCTCTTACAAGGTGTTCCTAAGTCGATCATTGTTTCGGAGGATGAGGTCTGCGAAGCGCTCGCGGAGCCGGTTAATCAGATCGTCGATGTCGTGAGGATCGCTCTTGAGAAGTGTCCGCCTGAGCTCTCCAGCGATATTATTGATCGAGGTATCACGATGGCTGGAGGTGGTGCGTTGCTGCGAAATCTTGACAGAAGAATCGCGCAAGAGGTCGGTATTATGACCCAGGTTGTTGAGGACCCGCTCTCAGCCGTTGTGATCGGCTCTGGCGTTGTGCTCGACAAATTGAATGACCTCAAAGACGTTGTGCTCCAGTAATTAGTGGTCGAGATTGTAAGCAAGGGGTGAGGGAGTAAGGTTGCATGTCGACAGGGGGATCAGAGAGAAAGAAGATCGCGGCGCTCTCTTTTGCCCTTCTGTGTTGTTCCTTGCTGTTGACCGCGTATAGCGCTCGCCATCCATCTTTCGCGCGCATCGGTGCCACGGCTCTCTTTGAGGTCATTGCCCCCCTTCATGCCGCGGTCGACTTTGCCCAAGATTCTACTCGTTCGGTGTGGGGCCGTTATTTCGGACTTGTCGGTGTTTCTCAAGAGAACGAGAGGCTGCGCGCCCGTATCTCTGAACTCGATGGCGAGCGGGGGCTGCTTGAAGAATTTAGGCGAGAGAACGACAGGCTTCGAGCGCTGCTCGATCTTAATTCAGTGTCGCAACTTCGTGGCGTTGCGGCGAATGTGATCGGAGATGAACCGAGCGGGTGGGGGCAGGGTGTCATTGTTAACAAAGGAAGCTCGATGGGGATCAGAGTCGGCATGGCCGTTGTTCACCCCAAGGGCGTTGTTGGACAGGTTGTCGCGGTGAGTCCGAACTACTCGCACGTCCTCCTTTTGACGGATCACGCCAGTGGAGTTGATGTCATGACACAGGACTCCCGTGTGCGTGGTGTCGTTGAGGGAGTAGGCGCAGATCACTGCGAGTTGCGATACGTGAGCAAGCAAACCCCAGTGCGGGTGGGTGACTCCATCGTCACTTCGGGCATGGATGGTGTTTTTCCGAAGGGACTGATCGTTGGCGCCGTCTCGAAGGTTGCCGTTGAAACAGGCACCCTGCTTCAGAACATTGAGGTGAAGGTTTCTGTTGATCTCGATAGGCTCGAAGAGGTCTTGATCGTGACGGGAGAGCAACATCAGCCCACGAAGGTCGAAGAGGTTCAGTCATTGGTCAAGTCGGGCAAGCAAGGTAAACGGAGGCAGTAAATGGCGAAGATTTTGTGGTCGCTTTTCTACGCCCTTGTGGCGATCGCGCTCCAGGGGGGGCTTGGGCACCTCGGTTTGGCCGATAGATTCATACCACAGTTCCTCGTTGTCTTCGTTGTCTACCTCTCGTTTACTGAGGCCAACCCGTTCGGGTGTGTTATGGCATTTGCTGTGGGACTTCTTTTGGACCTCTCCTCCGCTGTGTTGATAGGGCCGTGGGCTGGATCGTTTGTTGTCATCTTCTGTGTGTTGGCCCTTCTATCTCGCCGACTTTTTATCGACTCTGGTCTCGCAGCGATGGTGATAACCTTTACTTCGGTCTTGGTCGCGAACATCCTCTTCTCGGTTTTTGGCGATGAGTATCCAGCTCTTACGTGGGAGTACCCTCAGAAGGTGCTCGGGCAAGCTCTCAGTACGTCTCTTGTAGCACCGATCCTTCTTGGTTTTCTCTCCCGTCGATGGCGTCGAGCTAACGGGGCGTATATGGGGCGTGGTAGTTCGGTCTCAGCGGTGTAGGCATGGCGTCATTTGAGCGACCATCGTTGAACGTCAACATGCGGACGTGGGTCGCTATGGGATTCTGCGCGGCCTGTCTTTTTGTGTTGGCTCTTCGGTTGTGGCATCTCCAGATCATTAATGGGCACGTTTTTCGCGACCGCTCCGAGAATAATCGTCTTCGAATGGTGTATGTCCCACCACCACGCGGATTGATCCTTGATAGAAATGGCGAAGTGCTTGTGCGAAATCGCCCCTCCTTCAACGTTGATTTCGTCACGGAGGATAGCCCGAACCCAGAACAGACCGTCCGAGCTTTGGCCGAGATAACAGGACAGCCAGCGGATGATCTCCTTGAGAAGCTTACCCGTCAGGGCAAACGGCGGATGTATGAACCAAAGCTCCTCCTTCGTGATGTGTCTCGTGACCTTGTCGCCAAGATCGCGGCGCAACGGTATCGATTACCGGGTGTGATTGTCAGTGTGGTGCCAGCACGGGATTATATCCACGGAGATCTTGCGGCACACGCTATTGGATATATTCGAGAGATATCTGGCGAGCAGTTGAAGAACCCTCTCTACGCGGGATATCGCATGGGGGACGTGATCGGTCAGTACGGGATTGAAGCTCGATACGAACGGTACCTTCAAGGTGAGCGTGGATCTCAGGCGGTTATCGTTAATGCCGCAGGTAATAAGATCGGCGAGGCGTATTCCCATCTCGCGCTCCCCGGCAGTGATGTTCTGCTAACGATCGACCGTCGTTTGCAAGAGGTTGCTGATCGGGCCCTCACAGGCAAAAAGGGGGCTGTGGTAGCGATGGATCCAAACACGGGAGATATCCTCGCGATGGCTGCCGCTCCACGGTTCGCCCCTTCAATCTTTACCACCGAGGTTTCAAAAGAGACGTGGGCTGACCTCGTTGACGCAAAGGGCAACAAACTCACGAATCGAGTGACGCAAGGGGTTTACCCACCAGGGTCGGTGTTTAAGATCTTTGTCGCTGCGGCGGCCCTCTCTGAAGGGGTCGTTACTCCGCACGAGCGATTTTTCTGCCCGGGTTACACCTTGTTTGGCACTCGAAAGTTTCGGTGTCACAAACACTCCGGGCACTGCTCCGTCGATCTTTTTGAAGCTATTGTGCAGTCGTGCGATGTCTATTTTTATACCGTTGGCCAACGTCTCGGTGTTGATCGGATCTATCAATACGCGCATGATCTGTTTGAATTCGGCGAACCAACAGGGTTAGGTATCGGAGATGAGAGCTCCGGCCTCATCCCATCCACCGCGTGGAAGGCTAAGTATTTCAGAAATCCCGAGGATAAAAAGTGGTATCCAGGAGAGACGCTGCCGGTGTCAATCGGACAGGGCGCTATCACCACGACACCTCTTCAGATAGTTCGTGGACTCTCCGCGGTTGTGAACGGAGGGGTTGTTGTGAAACCGCGAATTGTTCGAAAGGTCGTGACGAGTGATGGACGCCTGCTTGAGGAGACTCCAGCAACGCCAGAGGTCGTTCGCAAGCTCGACCTCGATCCTGAAATCCTGGATAAGCTCAAGAGATCTATGGTCGGCGTTGTCGAGGATAAGCGCGGCACGGGACACCGGGCGGCGCTTCCGGAAGTTCACGGGATCTCCGTGGGTGGAAAGACGGGCACGGCGCAGGTCGCGTCGCGAGAGTCAGGCATTAAAGATGAAGATCATGCCTGGTTCGCGGGATACGCTCCCGCCGATAATCCAAAGATCGTAGTCGCGGCACTCGTTGAGAACGGAGGGCATGGTGGAGCTGAGGCAGCACCGATAGCACAGGATGTGCTCGCAGCCTTTTTTGGAATTCCTGATCCTCCACCTGAAGAAGCAGCCCCACGAAAGAAAAAGCCTACACCGGTGGTTGAGGCGAGCGATGACTAGTCTTGATAAACGAGTGTTCGCGCACTTTGATTGGGGACTCGCGTTCTTTACACTACTTGTCCCACTCTTTGGTCTCGTGGTGCTTTTTAGTGCCGGGTATGACGCTGAGGGCACTGTGAATTTGTTCGGGCTCGTCAACGTTAATTTCCCGAGCGCCGCCTGCCTGAAGCAGGGGGTATACCTTATGGTTGGTCTCATAGTGATGTGCATTGGCATAGCGATCCCAACCCATACCTTCTACCGATATTCGTTTTTCCTCTACGGGGTCGCGCTCGTGCTTCTTGTGGCGGTGGCGGGAGTTGGGGTTGTCGTAAACGGGTCTCGTCGGTGGCTTGATCTGGGAGGGTTTAATTTACAACCTTCCGAGTTCATGAAGCTCGGCCTGATCGTGACGATGGCTCGAGTGCTTTCGAAGCGCCCTCCACGAGATGGGAGATCCTACCGCTTCTCTGAGTTGCTTGTCCCAGGGCTTTTTATCGTCATTCCGATGGTGTTGATCGCGAGACAACCGGACTTGGGGACCGCTCTCTCTCTCGGTATCGTTGGGGTTGGTCAGATCCTCTTTGTGGGGGTTCGGCGAAAGACTCTGCTGGCGATCGTCATAGCTGTGCTCGCGTTGGCGTATCCGGCATGGGAGATGTTGCATGACTATCAACAACGCCGAATTCTTGTGCTTCTTGATCCTGAGTCAGACCCTAAGGGGAGCGGATACCACATCACCCAGTCGAAGATCGCGGTTGGCTCGGGTGAGCTCTTTGGCAAGGGGTATCGACAGGGCACACAGACCCAGCTTGAGTTCTTGCCGGAGCACACCACGGACTTCGTGTTCTCGGTCCTCGCGGAGGAGTGGGGCTTTGTGGGGTGCCTCTTCCTGCTTGGCCTCTTTTTTGGGCTCTTTGTCTCGATGCTGCGTATCGCCTCCCGAACGAGGGACCTTTTCTCATGCTTATTAGCGTTTGGTTTCACGGTGCAGATCTTCGCGCACGTCGTCATTAACATCGGCATGGTCATCGGTCTTATGCCGGTGGTAGGCATCCCTTTGCCCCTGATAAGTTATGGAGGTTCCTCAATGCTTTCAATTCTCTTTGGACTTGGCATCGTGCAAGGGGTTAGCATGAGAAGGTTACAATATAGGCCGTCATGACACGTTGAGGTGACTGGAGTATGCGCACCGAGTTCTCTCTGTATGTTTCGCTTCTAGCTCTGGTCTGGGGGATGACCAGCGTGGCACCGGCTCGCGCTCAGGACGCACAGAGCGTGTCGTTTCCTCCGATGACTCAGGATGAGATCGATAGATTTCGAGATAGCCTCAAAAATAATGTCCCTCTTGTGTCGTATCCCCCAAGGGTATCTCAGCAGGTCGACGCGAACACGGAAGGGGTGTGGTCCGGCTCGTCTACAGAGGTGACGACATCGATCGGAGAGATCGTGCTTCGTTTTCGCCCCGCTACCGAGGAGCTGGTCGCTCGTTCTGTTACTAATGAGAACTCCACCAACGCGCTCATTGACAGTGTTGACCTAAAGGTCGCGTATGAGGGGCAACAGGTGGTATTCGTTCACTCGCACCCGAAGGATCCTCGAGAGGTAGGTGGATTCAAAGCGAAAGTAAAACGGAAAGATCATCCAACCAGAGTTAAAATGATCATTGGTCAGCGCGAGACCTCCATGTACGTGGCTGTGCCGCCCTTTAACGATCCATCCACGATATGGGGGGTCTACGTCTGTCCACGCACGATCCAGCATCAATCGGTTGGCCGCACTGGTACGCGTGTGATGAGTCTGGAGCGCTCTCCGTATCAGCTCGCTGAGGTTAAGGTGACAGCTGATGCGGTGGGGAGCGCAAACTACGAAGCCCCTCGAGGTAAGGTTCGCGCCGAGGTCGCACTAGAGCTCACTTCCGGCCTGCCTGAGTCGTTGACACCGACCGACCGCTCCATCTCAGTCGTCGCAGAGCCCAGGGTTAGATACCGACCGAAGTTTCCGTTCGATTTCACTCGATTCATACCGCTGAGTGATATGCAGCAGGGCCTCAACGTTAAGGTCGAACTGCAGAACCGCTCGGGTAAGATCCGACGACAAAACTTTAGTCACGTTGTATCAGTGCACAAATCAAATGAGCCCTCGGCCGTCTCGGTTGATGTAAACGGGATTCGACCGGGCGTCGATACTGGCGAGTGCTTCATCGTGCAGATCCAGAAGTACTCGTGGAGGGAGTACGATAAGGGAGAGGTTGATTTTTGAAGTGACCGGATTGTTCGACTTGGTCAATTTGCATTCTGGAGCCGTGCTACGAATCGCATCCTGGGAACAGCTTTAGCCAGGACAGTCTGCGATGTCGTCCATTAGTCCATCCTGCGCTAGTCGGACAACTGCGTGGAAAAACCTCTCCTCTATGGCAGCGTCGCCGGGAAGATACTCGGCCGAATAGCGACGCGCCCAAAAATGACCACCGGGGTAGGTACGCCAGAATCGAGCCACGGACCGAGCGACGGCTGAGTTGAAGTTGCCCATGAAATGCGTCCTAGCGAACAAGGGGCCCTAGTTGGAGATGTCGAGCCCAATCTTCTTAAGCTCAGTCAGGAGACGAGAGACAAAGAATGAAGAGCCGGCTGGGCTCAGATGCCCTTCATCAAAAGTCATAAGACCCTGTACGTCATCGTTTAACCTGGACAAACAGCCGTCGTCGTTACACAAGATGTTCCATGCTGAAACGTATAGTATGCCGCTTTGGTCAGATAGAGCGTTCATCTCCTTATCGAACTGACGGATACGCCTATCCTCTGTACTATCTGAACGTGGCAAATACAGTGGAGCGGGGCCAACATACTGATCCACATACTTGGTCACCAGTTCCGGCAACGAGGGGTGCCATCGAGGCATAGGGCCGACCACAACGATGACCGTCGAAGGTGTCCGTGAGCGAATCAGATCTATCTGCGTTTTTAACTTTTTTAGAATCTCAAGGTTGGATGATGAGTACTTCTCGTCTACCCAGATCGCTTGAAGCACAATCACCTCAGGTTTAAGCTTCTCAAGCTGGCCCAAGATGGCCTGGTTTATCTCATTACAATTCGGCTTCATCACAGAGGAGACCTGCGGCAGCGGTGGACATAGAGCCTGAGTAAGTTGTCCGATCGCGAATGACGATTTGTTCTGCGCGGCCACGAGTCCGGGATACAGTGCGGCGGCGTGAGAATCTCCCCACAAGAGAATGAGGGGGCGTTTTGATTCAACACATACCTCGTCGTGAATCAGGGAGTTGTGCCCCTGTAAGAAGCATCGGCCCTCACGCACCGCCCTCCACCAGTCTGTCAGCTTCGGAACCTGTGTTAGGGCGGGGGCAAACCGTGCCACACTCGAGAATCGTACGAATCCATTTGAGTTGAGGGTGAGTAAGCCGAGAATTCCTAGAGCGAATACGGCGCCAAGCAGCAGCGCTACTGCACGGCTATTTGTTGTTCGCGATCGTATGGGTTTCTCAATATACGAATAGGTTAAGACTGCAAGTGCACCACTCAGTAGTACAAGGGCAAGGCGCCAGGCCACTGTCAGCTCAAATGGATTAATCAATCCAACTAAGGAAAGGAGGGGCCAGTGCCACAGGTAGAGAGGGTAGCTAATCAATCCAATACCTACGAATGCAGAGCACCCTAGAAGTCGTTTGTTAAAAAATGCCCTTGAATCAGACCATAAGAGCATCGCTGTGCCGATCGTAGGAGCGACCGCCCACCAGCCGGGAAAAGGCATAGTTCGATCGAAAAACATATAGCTTGCCACAATTAAAAGTACGCCGAGCGGGGAGATGACTTGACTCAATGACATCGAGGCTCTCCCACACTTCATCGAGGCGTAACCGACAGCCGCACCGAGTAACAACTCCCAAAAACGACTGAATGGATTATAGAAAGCGGCAACCGGGTTGGTATGACTCAATGCCACGTTGAGCACAAAGCTGAGGACGCCAAGCGTAGATCCCACGAATATAAAGCTAACCCGCCAGCGCGCGATCAAAGCAACTATCAGTGGCCATGCGAGGTAAAATTGCTCTTCGATGCTGAGGGACCATAAATGTAGTAATGGCTTCCGTTCCGCCGCGATGTCAAAATATCCACCCTCACTCCACAAGATAAGGTTTGAGACAAAGAATGCGCCGCCGGCGATATGTTTGCCCAAGCGGGCCAGGACATCCCAGTAGAGAAAAAGAGCGCCGATCACCCAACTTGATGCCAGCACACATGCCAGAGCGGGAAAAATGCGTCTGATTCGACGGGAGTAAAATCTTCTGACTGAAAAATTCCCCCGTTCTAGCTCGCTCCAGATAATTCGACTAATCAGAAAACCCGAGATGACGAAAAAGACGTCTACACCAACAAACCCGCCCGGGAGATACTCTGGGAAGAAGTGGAATGCCACCACAGCTAGAACCGCTAGGGCGCGAATCCCGTCTACATCTCGACGGTATTCTAGGGGTGACGCTGAAGAGGTGGCGGCGGGACTTTGGCTAGTTGTGCAGGAAAAAAAGCGCATCTTTATCAGGTAACTAGTACCATGTGTGCCAGCGTTCTGAAAGATTCATCTACTGGTTCCCAGCCCCTGCCGTGCCTCTGTACTTTGCCTCTGTACCGGGGCTACTTGCCTCTGTACCGGGGCTACCGCACAAAGCGAGAAGCAAGAACGGTAGAATAACAAGCATGACTGAAAGTCCCGACGAGGTTGTGGTTCCTCCCCCCCCCCCCCCCCAAAAAAAAAATTGCTCATTAGATACACGTATGCCCTGCGAATCGGAGAACGCAAAAAGTCTGGTAGATAGAAAACCTAGCGCGGCAGCGCGTTGGCAAGCTTCGGCATCGACGGTGGATACAACCCTGGGGGGTACGGTACACTTACATCCCCTAGCTTCCACCGCTCCCTAACCGCTCTCGCCTTTTGCATAAGCGCTCTAAAGAATCTGATAAACTCCACTCTCACTCTGCGCTTCTCGGACAGACACCACATCTTTCGTCCCTTTCGTTTGGGGCGATAACTCGTGTCGAATACCTGCGCGATCAGACGGTCTCGCCCAAGTACTCGCTTTTTCTCCTGGGCTCTCTTCTTTTCAGCACGTTCTTCAAGCAATCTGATGCGTGATATCAACCGCGTATTTATTTTTGCCTGTTGGTCGGGGGCGTGATAGCCAAACGACTCCATCCACGCGTTCGGCTCAAGGATAAATGTTTGTGCCTCCTCTGACTCACCTAAGACGCGTTCGGCAATCTTGGTATGCCCTCGAAGATTGTTGGCGTCTCGTGCGATGGGGGTGAACTGGGGACGCCTCAAACGCTTCCACGATCGAGTCAGCAGACCTGACTGAAACATCTTCCAAGAGGAGAACCCCGGATACCTGTCTATGGCAGTTTCCAAGTTGTCCTTAGCGGGGTTGGCATAGAGATACGCTATAGCTAGAAGAGTTCTCGTCGGAGTGAGAACGATCGGACTGTCATAGCCTTCGCACCACACGGTTCGCTTGTTTCGGCCGAGGAGTCCGTTAATCATGTGCGCTGACTCGGTTTTGAAGTACCGAAAGAATGCGTCCACGTCATCGGGGTCTATTACCACAAAAAAAGTGGATATGGGTTGCCTCTACAACGGTGTGGGAGGTTCGCACGGGGTATAGTTCTCTCGTTCGCGCATGACAGCTCTTAACACTCACCTGAACCAGGGGATTGGCTAACGGTGGTAGTTACTCCTCGAGGCTCAACATGCAAAACAATGTGCTTCCAGGAGGTTGGTATCTCATCTTTCAGTTCGTTGGGAGCTATTCGGAGAGCTGAAGGGGAAGTTGCGGCTGGGGGAATAGGAAGTATCGAAGACACCCGGGCGCAGGGAGGACGGGAGAGAGGAAGAAAAGTAGCACGGTTACCGAGGAATAAGGGGAGAAGTGCGAAGGGACGGAATCAGACCAATCTTCAGAACCTCATACTCCCTTTTACTTATAGTGGGATTTCCACCACTCTGGTCACTTGTGGAGGTGAGATATGCAAACCCAAACATGGCGTCCCCGTGAGTACAATCAACATGCGCAATTTGTCTCAAATTTTGGTGTTTCGGTGGTGGAACTACTCGACGCCCAACCCGGTGAGCGGATTCTAGACCTGGGATGTGGAGAGGGAGCGCTCGCTGAGCAATTGAAAGAGATAGGGACGGAGGTTATAGGAGTTGATTCCAGTCCTGCCATGATTGAGGCTGCGCGAGCGAGGGGAATTGATGCTCGTGTTATGAGCGGAGATCGTCTCACGTTCAAGGGTGAGTTTGACGCGGTATTCTCGAATGCCGCCCTGCACTGGATCCTCAACTATGAGGATGTCATTCAAGGTGTCTATGCATCTCTCAAACCCGGCGGTCGCTTTGTAGGAGAGTTCGGAGGTGCCGGAATCATCAAATGCATCGTGAACGCGATGAACGAGGTGCTGTCCGATCATCCCGAATTCGGCAAGTTTGTTAATCCTTGGTTCTTCCCAACGGCAGAGGTCTATGCCGCAGCGTTGACGCGAGAGGGCTTTAGGGTTGTCTCCGCAGAGACGTTCCCACGACCCACTCCCCTTGCTAATGGAGTCGGAACGTGGCTCAGGGTCTTCGCCGATCACGTGATATCCGGATTACGAGGGGACCAAGCAACGCGCTTTTTGGAGCAGGTCGAGGAGTTGGTCAGAGCGGACCTTTACACACCAGAATGTGGATGGATGGCTGATTACGTACGTCTGCGGTTCGTTGCCACCAAACCCTAAGAAATTCGCGTCTGTTACCCAGCTAATGTTGCTCTTTGCTCTGGAGCCGGGCTACTTCCTGTGTACTAGGTTAGGTGCAAGCGGAAGTAGTGCAGGCGAGCACAACAAAGTAGCCCCGCTACAGGGGGATAGGGGGGCCCGGTCGCAGGGGGGCTGGGGGACAGTGGCGTGAGGGGGGAGGCCCCTATGAGAATTTCGGAGCCACTCCATCAGTCTCGCTCAGAAACATTAAGCGGAATGTTCACTCACCCGATACCCCAAGGGGTGTAGGGGTGGAGGTATGTATGGGGCTAAGGGGCAAAGTCATATTTTCGTCGGGTAGGGCGGTAGACTTCGATATATGGGCGCTCGACCTGTCGACCGGAAGCCTCTCTCAGTTGACGCGCGGTGACCACTTCAACGACCATCCTCGATGGTCACCAGATGGGTCTCTGATAACCTTTGTGCGGATCGACGAGGATTGTATCCCCTCGCTGTGGGTGATGAATGCTGACGGAAGCAGCCAACGAAGGATAACTCGCGACGTCGCATGTCAAGGGCCCTCATGGCATCCGGATGGAACGCGTATCATCTTCACCGGAAATGTTGGTCGGAAAGGAGAGATGAGTGTCTGTGCGGTCTCCATCGACGGAACGGGCTTACAACAACTCTTTGACGTGTCTGGTATCGAATCGACACCGAGGGTCTCTCCCGATGGGGAGTGCGTTGTCTTTTCCGCCTCACGCGAGAGAACGAGGCGTTTTAGCCCTATCGGTGTGACCGATATAATGGAGTACCGATTTTCTGATGGTCATCTGCGGCTGATTCACTCTCATCCGGCGCATGATTCTGGACCGGCCTACTCCCCGGATGGTGAGCGGATCGCATTTACTTCCTATAGAAATGGAAAGAGTGATGAAGAGTACCAAGAGGTATTTGAGCACTATTGTGAGATCCTTCGCTTCGGTACGAACGAGCGGGCTCTCAAAGCAATGGAGCTGATGAAACAGTTCCAAGATGACGGTGATATTTACGTTTCTAATCGTGATGGCACCCATCTTGTTCAGCTAACTGATGATGGTAGAGCTGATCGGTCGGTATGTTGGTCCCCATGTGGAAATTTCCTGATGTTCACAAGTACTGAGCTCAGCGATCCCAACACCGACAGGCTCTATGTGGTGAACGCGAATTCTGGTGAGCCAGTGCAGTTTTCATATGACCGTGCTCCGTTGGAGCGCGATATCGGGGCGTTGCAGGCTTTGAATCAGGGATTTTTCGCAAAGTTAACCCCCGATGTTCTTGAGCGCCTCTTTGTTGAGAGTTCGTTTTGGGGCGCTGAGCGCAACCCTGATTGGACCCGATAGCCATTATCGGTTGGGGCCCTACGCTGGGCCGTCCGCAAGGAAACAACTATGTGTAACTCCCTCTGCTCTCGAGAGCCAAAATACGGAAGTGAGTGGGTGATGACCTCCTCGCGATCTTTACACAACAGGTGCGTTTCCCTTCTCACATGTGCAGCGTGGAGCGCTCCACACAGCTCCGATTTCTTCCAGTTCCTAGACCTACGAAGATCTCGGAGATTGGTTGCCTTTGAAGGAGACGAGGGCTCAAAAGATCCGAAATTTCGCTCAAAGTGAGTTAACTCATTGATGTTCTGTCGGCGTTAAATGAGCGACTTCTTTCCGTTCCCTAAACCCCACATTTTACTCTGACGACTTACCACTTAGGTGAGAAATCATACGCGCCCCCCGCCGGAGGGTGCTGCCCGGGACCCGTGTGGCGTCCGGCGAGCACAACCTAGTGCCAATAGCTTGCTCCCATACCGTGCAAGGCAGTCGGTTTGTTGTCCATGTCTCTGTTTCCACGACCTATTCGTATCGCTCAGGTTCAAGCTTGCATGCTTCTCGGTAATTGTATTCATGATTACCTCGAGCTCGTTGGCGAACGCCCAATATGGCTCAGGCAACCAAGACTATTTCACGTCCGCGACCCAGGCTCTGGTGCTGGCTACACCGACACCGACCGCAACGAATACAAGCACTACCACTCCGACCCTGACTCCGACGGCCACGCCGACGTTCACTCCGACGTTCACACCGCTCCCAACTCTAACCCCGACCTATACGGCGTCCTCGACAGTAACGCACACCGCGACTCCTACCTCTACGCAAACACTGACAGCAACGGTGACGCAATCACCGACCTCTTCTCCGACGAGCAGTGCAACCGCTACCGAGACACCTCCTCCAACACAAACCCCTTCCGTGACTCCCACCGCGACCCCCACGGAGAGTCCATCCCAGACACCGACCGCATCACCCACGCAGACCTCAACTAGCACCCCAACGGAGACACCCACCTCAACAATGACCCCGACCGATACGCCGACAATCACTCCCACTGAAACCTCGACCGTGACTCCGACCGCGAGTCAAACGTATACGCCCACGGTTACATCAACGCCTACGAACACCCCGACCCTGACACCAGTGACGACATCGCAGCCCTATGGGCATAGCGATGGGGAATACTCGGTTTTTGGACCATCGCCCACACCAACACCGACAGTGACGGCAACTGCTACCGCGACTCAAACGAGTAGCCCGACACCTACGTCGACCCAAACACCAACAACAACCTTCACTGGTACTCCAACGTTGACGCCAACGCAGACTCAGACAACCACCCCGACAGAGACTATTACCGTCACCTCCACCGCGACGCCAACGATGACCCGGACCGACACGCCAACCGCTACCCCGACATTGACACCAACTACTACCCCGACTGAAACTCCGACACGCACTCCTACTGAGACAGCAACGAGCACGCCCACTGAAACGCCGACAAATACTCCAACCGTAACACTAACAGCGACCGCCACCGCAACGCTGACGCCAACAAGCACTCCGACAGAGACTCCAACGAGCACGCCATCCGAAACGCCAACAAACACTCCAACCTTAACGCCAACGACGACGCCGTCTCACACCCCAACGCTGACTCCGACCAGCACACCCACTGCCACTGCCACAGCAACGCTAACGCCGACAAGCACTCCGACAGAGACTCCAACGAGCACGCCATCCGAAACGGCAACAACTACTCCGACCCTAACGCCAACGACGA
>JAIXQT010000216.1 GCA_027485595.1 Pseudomonadota bacterium
CTAGCAGGGTGGTGAAAAATGGTTCCGTCGTGAGCATTTTGAGGGTTTCGGCGAAACGAGGCGGAGACGACGAAAAAACCGGAGACGTATCCACTGCGATACGTTGAGGATTTTTTCGTTGGCTCCAACGAAGTTGCAGTCAAACCATCAAAAGGCGCAACAGGAAATCATTTTTCACCACCCTGCTAGTCCGTTACTCTGCACCCTCTTGCTCACGGCGTTCCGCTGCGGCGCGAATCGCGTCTAAGAATTTTTCGCGGATAGCTTCGCGTCGTTCCTCTTCCTCAGCCGCGTTGAAGTCAGGATCGGGCTCGGAGTTTTTAGGCTCGTTCCAGCTCCCCAAATCTTCCTGTTGTTGCCAACCTGGTTCTCGAGCACCTGATTCGGATTTATCCGTGCTAGCGCTTTCGAGGAGCTTGTAAAAATTACCGTTTGAGTTCTCGGGGGCCTTAGCCAAGGCCACTGGAGCTTCCGGTATGGCAGCCTCGCCGAGAGATCCCTTTGCGGTGTCTAGGAGAGAGACGCGAATCGAATCAGCGTAGTGGTCAAGGACAAAGGATGAAACGGGGATATCGCTTGCCGGACCTCCTCGAGCCGTGGCCCCAGAATGAGATCCTTGAGGGTCAGCAGGAGCGTTCGCCGCAGGTTGACCCGTGTGTGGTTGTAGCTCCTGTTGCATAACAATGGGCTCCGGAGCTGGTGGTTTGTCTAACTGTTTACCTGGCAAGACATCAAGGAGAGAGAGAGCCGCCCATATGCCGAGTCCCGCGGCACCCACCCCAGCGCTCGCTTTGATCGCGGTTGGGATGGACATGAACGATGTGCGAGGTGAGCTATCCTCAAGCATCTGTTGCTCGAAACCGGGCTTGGTAGACTCGCTCCCCATCAGGGCCGCCGCTCCTAACGACATAGCCGCGGCTTGTGTCCGTGGGGCCGGCTCAGGCCGTTGAGCCGCTGGTGCGTTGGTATCGGCACGGATCTGATCGCGCAGTTGGTTAATTAATTGAGAGTCCTCGGAGCCAGACGAACCAAAGCCTATAGTTCGACGGAGCGATTGCCCAACTTGATGCCGAGATATAATCGGATTATCGATCCAGCTATCGGGGCGATAGGAGAGGCTTGTTATCACCACCAATCCGTTTTTTGTTCTCGCGAAGTCTGAGAGGAACTCTGCGAGCCTCTCTCGCCAGCTACTCATCAGTGGCTCGAAGGGCTCGTTGATGACGAGAGCTTTTGTTGGATCCGCCGCAGCGGCAAACAATCGAATCTTGCGCTCCTCATCGGGCGAAAGTGCGGAGCACGCTTTCTGTTCAATTCCCTCGATGCCGAACGAAACAAGGAGTCCAGTAATCGCCCCGTCGATGAGCCCCACGGATGATAGGTATTGAGAGACTGTTAATCCAGAGTGGGGAGGGATCTCGCCAAAGCCAATCAGGTTGTGGTCTTCGGTCTTATATTCGGCGCCATCAACAGTGATGACGAACCGTTCGCGGCCTTGATTGCCAGAGAGTGCTCGTTGGTACGGACGCAACTCGCTTTGTGCTTCCGCCCGAAGGACTGAGATCTGTCCCGCGGTGCAATTTGTGATGGAGAGTAGCTCCGCCGTTTGCGACAGGAGTTTTATTTGCAACTTTTTGGGCATTCCCGTATTCCTCACCTTCCCACGTACCTAGGGAAGCGAGGCAAAACCCCTCCCTGCTGCGAAAGCGTATCTTGGGTCGCTCTTCAATTTTCAGCACGTGAAAAAATCCTCAGTGTATCTCAGCGGATACACCTGCGGTTTTTTCACGCACTGAAAATCGAATATCAACCCAACCTCCACTTTCTCGCTACGGGTAGGTTTTGCCTCGCCTCCCTGGGGAGTATCGTCCCCTTTGCGAGTTCCCTTGAGAAAAGGAAGCGTCCGCTGATTGTAACGTTATTACAGGGTCTTAAGGGGCGTGAGGTGTCGGAGACGCCTAAATTGTGGCTTGTAGGGAAATGACCCCACCCCGCTCCGTGGTTCAGGGTTGACGTGCCGTGGGGCTTATAAAAAAGCCCGCCTTGACCAACGGTGGCAAGGCGGGCCTTTTCACGTCCGAAAACGATCGATTAGTTGAGAGTTTGCTCGCCAGGTGTCCAGCCACATGGGGTGAGCTTTTCAGTCTGGAGGGCCTCAACGACACGAACCACCTCGTCAACGTTACGACCGACGCTGAGGTCGTTGACGGCGACCCATCGTATCGTTCCGGAAGGATCGACTATGTAGGTTGCTCGCAGGCAGATCCCAGCTTCCTTATGGAGGATTCCGAGTTCGGTTGAGAGCTCTCGCTTGAGGTCGGCGAGCATCGGAAATGGCAGTTTATTGAGTCCCTTGTGGTCTTTTCGCCACGCCAGGTGTGAATATTGGGAATCGGTGCTGCACCCTAAAACTTGACAGTTCAGCTTTGCGAACTCTCCGTTCTTATTGCCGAACTCGATGATCTCGGTAGGGCATACGAACGTGAAATCAAGAGGCCAGAAGAACACGACCTTCCACATACCCTCGTAGGTAGAATCCGTAATGGTTTGAAACTCCTTACCGTCCTCAAGGGAGACGCAGGCGGTCAAAGAATAGGAGGGAAATTTGTCGCCGATCGTTAACATAGCTTATCCTTATAAATAGTGAGTACCGGAGCCTAATCAACCTCTCAAATTGTTGTCAAGGAACTCGGAAGTTGGTGTAGTAGGACTATCAGCTACCGCATACAAAGGCGACACATGAGCACTCTACCTATCAGCCGAGAACAAGCTACTCGGCTCCGGGATGACTACCGAAAAGCCGGAAAAACCGTCGGTTTTACCTCCGGGGTGTTCGATTTATTGCACGCCGGGCACGTAGAGTATCTCTCAAAGTCGTCTGAGCTCGTCGATGTCTTGTTCGTAGGGATTAACGCGGATTCATCCGTGAGGTCTAACAAAGGCGAGCTTCGCCCTATCAATCCACAACAGCAACGAGCGGAGGTTGTCTCTGGGTTGAGATCTGTTGCGCACGTTTTTATCTTCGATGAGCTCAACAATAACGTGAATATCGAGCTCTTGAAGCCCGATGTCTACATTAAGGCAGGGGACTACACCCTGGACAAGCTCACCTCCCGTCATATCGTGGAGTCATATGGTGGGCGCATAGAGATCATTCCCTTCAAAGAGGGTCACTCAACGACCTCAATCATCGACAAGATATCGGTGGCGGCGATTACCAGCGAGGGCCCTGAGATTGCGCATCCGCGGGCCCCGGCGGTCTTTGTGGACAGAGATGGGACTATCAATGAGCACGTCGAATATCTGAGCGATCCAAAACGTTTCGCGGAGATTCCCGGTAGTTTCATCGCCCTGAAGCACCTTAAAGCGCTCGGTTATCGGATCGTCGTTGTTACCAATCAACCTGGTATCGGGCTAGGGTACTTCTCAAAAGAGGAGTTCTTCGCCGTCAATCGCGAGATGATGCGCCAAGCAGCCGCCGTTGGGGGCGCTATCGATAAGATCTACTTCTGTCCCCATTCAAAAGCGGAGCGGTGCCCATGCCGAAAGCCGGAGCCGTACTTCCTCACGCGAGCCGCGGAGGAACTTAACATCGACCTTAGCGCGAGCTATGTCATCGGGGATATGACCTCCGATGTTCAGTTGGGAAAGAACGGTGGTGCTCGTTCCATTCTCGTGCGAACGGGGCGAGGTGGTGACGACGGGATGTTTAATGTAGCTGCGGATTATGTCGCGAGGGACCTCACTGACGCAGCAGCCTGGATAGAGACGCAAGGCATGACGCTCTCAACGCCGGTAGTCGGGGATACAGGCGTCGCTTCGCCTCATGACCGGGCGACGACGCAGGCAGATGATGAGCTCGCCACGACCGTAGGAGCCGATTTTAATACCATCTTCGGGTCTATTCTTGGATGCGCCGCACTGATCAGCCAGAAGGTGGGCGTTGAAGCGGGAGGCGTCGGAGTTGACGACGCACTTACCATCCTTAGAAAAGCCGCCAATCGAGGTCTCGCTATCTCTAAGAAGATGAATAATCTCTTGTGGAGCGGAGATAACTCTCGCGGGCGTAAATCTTTGCGCGCGTGCATTGAATCAGTAGTTGAGCTCCTGTCCAGCTCTCACGGTGACGAGTGTCAGATCGAGGTTGTCTGTCCACAGGATATCGAAGTTGAGATGGCTGACTTCGCTATCGTTCAAATGTTACTTGAGCTGTGTGAGAACTCCCTCGAGGCGATGGAATCTCTACCAGAACGTTTCATCCTCTTCCATGTAGACCAGGTAGAGGTCGGAGACCGGGCTAGCTCGTTAGGGCTCAGGGCCGGATCGTACGCCAAGGTCAGTCTCGTTGACCACGGCGATGGTATCGATCCAGAGCAGCGCGAAGTGGTGTTTCAGCCCTTCAGCTCGGGCAAACAACGGGACGATGGAACTGGGCTGGGATTGAGTCTTTCGATGGCTAAATCTGTGATGAAAAAGCACGGAGGTACCATCGCGATAGCTTCCCTACCGCAGGCGGGAACCAACATCTCCATTTACTTTCCGGTAGCTCGGTAGTTTACCTGAGCCGTCTCAAGGGATGTACGCCTTGAGACGTTACGCTGAGCGCTTACTTCTTCTTTGTTTTTTTCTTGGCGTAGGAGGCTGGATTTTTGCCCGGCTTCTTCTTTACAAAGCTCTTGCGGGTTCCATTGTGCACGCGCGCATGTTTGGATGAACGGTAGCTTGACGGAGATGGCTCCGCTGGAGTCACGCCGAAGTGTCGTTGGAACACCAACCGAGCGAGGTGGGATGCCTTAGAGGACTGTCGAGGATCTACGGTAATCACCGCCACCGCTATTTGAGGATTGCTGATCGGCGCGGCTCCGATGAACCAGTTGTTGAGGCCCTGCGGATTATCGCCACTTAGAGTACCTGTTTTTCCGGCGACGTCGATTTGCCCGAGCGTTGGTGTTGAACCGCGCATGAATTCACGACGAGACGTTCCGATCGTCGTAGTGTTTCTCATCATCTCCATGAGGGATTGAGCGGTAGACTCCTCAACGATCCGCTGCAGCACCTCGCTCTTCTGTTTGTGAATCACGGTGCCATCGGGAGATACTATGGTATCCACAATTTGTGGGCGCGGTAGCATTCCGCCATTCGCAATCCCAGACATCAGAGCCGCCGCGTGAATAGGACTTACGCGCACCTCACCAAATCCGGCTGACGTGCGGCTGAGTTCGTAGAGGTTGTCTTGCGGGATCCACGCCGAGCTCTCCGGAAGTGGGGCTTCAAACTCGAGGGGGCGATTGAAACCGAATTGGCGCGCGTACCGGGAGAGTATCTGACCGTTCAAGTACTTAACGCCGATGTGGCCGAAGACTGGGTTGCACGACCGTCCCATCGCTTCGCCGACGCTCATGATGCGTTGATCGCGCCGGGCGTCAGGGTAGTAGTTAGCTTGATTAAGGGTGTAATTGCCGCCACGGAACGGGATCAGTGAGTGCGGGGCGATACCGGCCTGCTCGACCGCTGCTGCCGCTGTTACCACCTTGAATAGAGAAGCGGCTGGGAACCCGGCGTGATACTCAACGTCGTTGATAGAGTGTGACTTGCCGGCTATAGCCAGTATGGCACCGTTCGATGGATTCATCGCGACGATGGCTACGTGAGAGGCCTGTGCTTGCGCGACGATCCGAGAGACGTGTTCCTGAAGCTCGGGGTCGAGGGTATAGAATACGAAGTTGTTCTTCTTGGTGATGCTGGCGTAACGGTCTCCGAGACGCTTCTCGAAACTCGGGCGATCCGAGAGCGCAATGTCGCCATCCCGTGAGGATATGACTTCAACGCGATGAAGGTCGGGAATGGGATAGACTCGACCCACTGAGGGGGAATTCTCCTTCATCGCCATCTGCTCAAGGGAGCTCTTTTCAATATCCGTACCGCGCGAAAGCTGGGCTTGCAGCACGGGATCGTTTTCAAAGATGTTACCTTGGTTTTTTGGCGATGGGTCGGCGGCGAGAGCGGTATCGTTGGTTCGAGGGCTGAGGACCGCCAACGTAATGGCGAGGGAGGAGATAGCGCAGACGACGAGTGGAAGACGTGACCGTGGGGGGAGGGGTGCTTCAATGCCATGACGGCTGGGCACGTGGCTTCTTCCGTTCCTGTCCGTGCCGTTGTAGTTCATGAAGCGTTTTCTCCTGAGATCTTCAGTTGCAGGACGCTCTGGCGGCAAGACCGTTTGAGCGCAATACGGCTTTGGGGCCTCACGTCATCAAAGGTGTTACGCCCCTTTGAGGTTTGATGCTCCAAACCTGAAAAATTCTCACCGAATAGGTGGAAATTTTCCGAAATTTTCAACCACTCTCAGCTCTCCGATCAGAGTCGTGTCGCCACGGACTGAAAACCGAGAACGGTCTTTAAATGTGACCGAATTCCATTATTTGAACAATCCCCAAAGGGCTCACAGTTCGTATTTCCTTCGCATGATAATGAGCGGAAGGGGCGGGCAGTTTGTTTAGGCTCTGGCTTATATTTCCCAACGGGGCTGAGGCAAAAATTTCATTTTGTTTGGTGTATGTTTCAGTGCTCATTGTGGACAACGCTCTTGCTGTTGGCATCAGAGTGAAGTACACGGGTCGTATGCTGTGGAAATTCAAGAAGCCGGAATCTCAGACCTCGCCAGTGAGCGTAACTCCTTCCGCTCCGTCCCCAAACTCGCCGGGGGCGGTTAACGGGGAACGTCTCGGTCTTGGCGGCGCCCCAAAGGTGGAAAACACCGACATCGTTACCCGAAATCCAGTAGGCAGTTTCGTTGTTCCAGGCACTTACCGCATCTCGGGGACTATCGTGACTCCCCGGCACGTCGTTGTCGAGGGACAGCTGGAAGGGACGGCACTTATTGCTCCGTCGGTTCATGTAGCTTCCAATGGTCGCTTGAATATCCCGACCCAGGCGGCGACGGTTACCGTTTCAGGCGTTGTTGAGAAGTCGGTCTCCGCCCGAGAGCTCCTGGAAGTTCGTAGCGGAGGAGCTTTGCGAGGGGATGTCGAGGCTGGGGTTT
The DNA here is from genome assembly GCA_027485595.1 of Pseudomonadota bacterium. Taxonomy (GTDB): domain Bacteria; phylum Bdellovibrionota_C; class UBA2361; order UBA2361; family OMII01; genus OMII01. The sequence continues at coordinate 7,043 of JAIXQT010000216.1, forward strand.
TAAACATTCAGCCGGGCGGACAGATATCTGGCGCCAGACTCTCTATAGGACCACTGCGGGCCCAGGAATAGCGTTCTCGAGGGTCGCGCCCCCAAAGATATTTGCTAGCGCCCCGTTTTGATAGTTTGTTCGGTCACCACCCTGCCAGAGTGTCCTAAACGGCGAGGGCACCGCATGTGCGGTGCGCGAGCAATAAAACAGTGCGCGAGCAATAAAAAAGGCGACCGTGTGGTCGCCTTTTCGTTTCAGGTTCAGGTGCGTTACGCTGCCTGAGTACCCTTGGCCTCGCTCTTAATCGGAGCGTTGTAGAGTGTTTTCATACGTGTAGCCTTGCCTCGAAGCGGCCGGATGTAGAACAAGCGAGCGCGACGAACCTTAGCACGAGTAACAACCTCCACCTTGTCCACTCGAGGTGAGTGGAGGGGGAACGTTCGCTCTACGCCGATGTTGTACGAAACTTTACGAACGGTGAACGTTGCGTCGATGCTATTCTTCTTGCTGCGCTTAAGAACGAGACCTTCGAAGATCTGGATACGCTCTTTTGTTCCCTCGATGATCTTTGCGTGTACGCGCACAACGTCGCCTGGCTTGAAGTCGGGGATGTCCGACTTAGCGAATGAACTTGTTACGCTTTTGATAGCGCTCTCAAGGGTTATCTTGCCCTGTTTTACCGTATCCGGTGTATTTGTGATCTCTTCACCAGTTGTCATATCGAACTCCCGCATCTGCACGTCGTGACTCAATTCTATGTACCAAGGACACTCCCCATACTCCGAGTCGTCCACGTCGTTTGACGGGCTCATCGGTGTTTGGTTAGAGGAGGTCAGGAGCCGATTTTAAGCTCTTTCCTGACTTTACGTCGCTTGGAGTCTTGCTAAAAAGCCACACTTCAATCAAACAATGAGAGGAGGTTGTAGCACAGTCGGGATCGTAGTTCAATGAATGGGCCGGACTGTGTTTCTAACTTTCTCTTGCACTCCAGCGGGATCGGCCCCTGAGGGCGGGAAGCGTTAGATGTTGCCTAAGAATTCGAATTTACTTGGAGTTTTCGTGAAATCCTCAATTCCGATGATCAAGAAGTTGAAGCGAAGGAAGAGCTCTCGTCCATCGTGGAGCGAGTCTCAAACCGCTCGATACAAGGAATTAGTGGGGAAACTCGATGGTTTAGGGTTTGTAGTGCGTCGTGAGGAGCTGAAGCGGGGGCACTGCTGGAAGGTACTCAGTGGGGTGTGCCGATCCCTGACGCAGAAGTTTATCTTCGTGGATAGCCGCCTCAATCCAGATGAGCAGGTAGCATTTCTGTCGGCCAAGTTAACCGATATTGAGCTCTCGGATGCCCCAGTGGGGCACGTGCTTACAAGCGCCGCCTAGGGCGATTGCCGACCTGATCATCGAATCAGTTTCGGGGGGTTCGCGGTCCTATCGTGTCGCGAAAATTTTTCAGCCGCGACGGTTGCTAATGCCGTGCACCCTCTGCAATATCTCCGTGTGCAGCGAACATTCGGCCTCTCTCGGTTCATACCTTCTCACGGCGCATTATGATCTTTGATTCCCTTTTCGGTCTCCTCTCGAACGACCTGGCGATTGA
>JAIXQT010000090.1 GCA_027485595.1 Pseudomonadota bacterium
CAATGCCTTGTGTCCCATACGAGCCACCGCCTGCTTGGACATTCGCTACCGATACACCACCACCGCCACCGCCGTTTGCAGAGCTTGCGCTTGTTCCTGGACCGGTCGGAGAGCCTCCTTGGGTTCTCGTAGAGGTACCACCCATGTATCCCTTCGAATCCATATGAATTCGACCTGACGTTCCGACGGTAAGGGTGCCGGTGACATCGACGATAAGGTGCCCGTTTCCTGCAGCTGGTGTCGTTGACCAGGCACTGCCACTGAAGGTGTTGCGATATGGATTACTAGTGAGGACTCCGTTTGTTACGGTGATGGAGCCAAAGCTCTTGCCGGCCGTTGCTGTGGTCCACTGGTCATTCAAGCGTACTTCAGCGTTAGCGCCGTTGATCACAAGAGATGTGACGGTCACATTATTGGAAGCGGTGAGATTTACCGTGGCATTTGCCCCCACTGTAAAGGTGTTAATGTTAGAAGTAAGATTGATGTCGATAAGCGAGAAGCCTACGGCAGATAGGTTGTTGGAAGCGTCAACCAGTTTTGCTTGCGGGAACTTAATGCGGCCACTTCCGCCGTTACTTCCCCACGGTGAGGTTCCTCCAGCGATTGAGATTATGCCACTCGTGTTGGTAAAGGTCCCCGAGATGTCGATAACGACCGTTCCTCCGGCGCCAGCTCCACCGCCATTGGTGGATGGGCCACCTCCCTTGCTGGTTATCTGACCGCCTGAATTAAGTGTTAGATTTGCTACGTTAAGCTTGATCGCGCCGCCGCCATAACCTCCGGTGGCACCCATTGTTGAGTTACCACCGCCCCCTGCTCCGAGGTAGAGCTGCGTATCGAAGTCGCTTGCACCATAGGTTGTGCCCGCGACAGGGTAGGTGGAAACCGAGCTTGTAAAATCAATGCCTTGTGTCCCATACGAGCCACCGCCTGCTTGGACATTCGCTACCGATACACCACCACCGCCACCGCCGTTCGCTGTGCTGGCGCTGGTTCCTGGACCGGTTAGAGAACCTCCCTGCGTTCGTAAGGATGTTCCGCCGATGTATCCCTTCGAATCCATATGAATTCGACCTGACGTTCCGACGGTAAGGGTTCCAGTGACATCAACGATGAGTTGCCCGTTTCCAGCTGCAGGTGTCGTTGACCACGTACTGCCACTGAAGGTGTTGCTATATGGATTACTAGTGAGGACTCCGTTTGTTACGGTGATGGAGCCAAAGCTCTTGCCGAACGTTGCTGTGGTCCACTGGTCATTCAGTCGCAATTCAGCATTAGCGCCGTTGATGACAAGAGATGTGACGGTCACACTATTTGCGGCAGAGAGGTTTACCGTCGTATTTGCGCCTACGGTGAAGGTATTAATGTTAGAGGTAAGATTGATATCGTAGAGCGAGAATCCTGAGATCGAGAGGTTATTCGACGCGTCAATCAGTTTAGCCTGCGGGAACTTGATGCGACCGCTGCCGCCGCTACTTCCCCACGCTGAGGTTCCTCCTACGACTGAGATAGTGCCACCGGAGTTAGTAAAGGTGCCGGAGAGATCGATAACGATCGTGCCGCCTGAGCCACCGCCACTACCAGTACTGGATGGGGCACCTCCCGTACTCGATATCTGAGCGCCGGAGGCAAGCGATAGATTGGCTACTGTGAGTTTGATAGCGCCGCCACCGTATCCGCCGGTGGTACCCTGGGCGGAATTTCCACCGCCACCAGATCCAAGATAGAGCTGCGTATCGAAGTCGCTTGCTCCGTATGTTGTGCCAGCGACAGGATAGCTGGAAACCGCGCTATTCGAATCAAGACCCCGTGTGCCATACGAGCCACCTCCTGCTTGGATATTCACAATCGAGACACCACCACCACCACCACCGTTCGCTGTGCTGGCGCTCGTGCCTGGACCCGTTGGAGAACCCCCCTGAGTTCGTGTCGATGTTCCTCCGATGTACCCCTTCGAATTCATATGAATCCGTCCTGAAGCACCAACCGTAAGGGTTCCGGTAACGGTCATAATTAGCCTGCCGTTTCCTGGCCCCGGAGTGCTTGTCCAAGCTCCGGCACTATTGGCGTTGTCATATGCGGCGCCTGTGAGGACTCCGTTAGTAACGGTTAGATCTTGGAATGTGTATGGCTGATTGAGCGTAACGCTCGCGCTTGCACCGTTGATGACCAGGTTCGTAATAGTGGTTGTTATTCCTGCTGGAATTGTCACAGCCGCGGTCCCTGTCACCGACAACGTACAGTAACTACTTCCATCGGCGATCGTGACGGTGCCGCTGCTAATAGTGGTTATGTTACACGGAGTCGCCGTTGGTGTCACTGTCGGGGTTGAGGTGTTCGTTGGGGTTGAAGTAGCTGGAGGGGTAGAGGTCGGCGTCTGAGTAGGAGTGCCCGTTGGGGTGAAGGTTGGAGTGAAGGTCGGCGTAACTGTCGAAGTTGGCGTTATCGTTGGCGTCGCCGTTGCGGTGGCAGTTTGAGTATCGGTCGGTGTAATCGTTGGCGTCGCTGTCGGAGTTACTGTCGGTGTCACGGTGTTCGTCGGCGTTGATGTGGCGGTAGGTGTTGACGCTGGAATACTCTCTCCGAGCGCTAAGCGAACTCCCCGTCCACTAGTCGTGTTGGTGCGTGAGGCGCTGATCAACGCGGCACGAGTTCGGTCTGATGTTCGACTCAGAGAAGCAGCGTCGTACCAGCTTCCACCCTTAAAGCCAGCGCCTGCTCCGTTGCTGGGGGGCCACGTGGAGACATTCGCGTCGCCACTCGCATCAAGTATTCCATCTCCGTGACGCGATCCGTTAAAGGAGCGTCCCGAAGAGTTTGCGACGGTAATAACTCTATCCCAGAGCGACCCTGAGAGATCCATCGCACCGTAGTAGCCAGCTCCTGAAGTCTCGCGGGTTGAGACACCATACCCAAAGCTTCCCACTCGAAGCGGTCCCTGAACCCCGGAGTCGTTTTCGTAGGAGATATTCGCTCCGCTCTGCGCCCGCTCACTCCCCGTTGCCGCATTTGTGATACTTGTAGCCTGCGTTCCTGAGGCGCCTCCCCACGCATACTCACCTGAAACCGGAGAAAGAGGTCCCCGCGCTACCTTCTCAAACTCCAGCTCGCTCATCGGACGTAAGCCCGCCCAATCAAGAAAAGCAGCAACGTCACTCCAGGAGAGGTAGCTCATGCCTACGTGTTCGTACGTTGCTCCACTTCCCTGATCAGGCAAGGTAGCGTCACCACTCGTCCAGTTGACGTTGTTTCGATTAGTGAGCGAGTCTCCCTTGGCTGCGGTGATATCGCGTGCGCTTTTCTGGGACGATGTGAGGGTATTAAAGAACGCGACCCACTGCCCCTGACTGATGTGACTCTTCATCACGTAGTACGGGGCGAAACCCTTTGGATACGAAGCAGGAAGGGTGTAGACGGCGCCCGCAGAATCTCCATCCGTTACTGAGGGGTTATAGTAGAGCGGCTCTGTTTGACCGGCGCCACTTCCGTTCCCACCAGTATTCTCAACGGAAAGTGAAGCCTCTGTCGTTATGTACCAGGGATCCGTATCCGAACTCCCCTGCGCAAGAGCGCCCGTCGAGGCTCCGTTGTCTCCAGCGTAAAATGGCGCCTCAGGCACATGCACCATCTCAACAGCGAGAATCTTCATCTCGAGGTTATCGGTTGTGAGAACCCCGTTAGCCGCGTAATTCCATGTGAGCGACACCCCACTTGCGGTGAAGGTTCCACTCCCAGGATTTCTTCGGTAGATGAACGCACCTACTCCTGGGTTCGTTGAGATATTGAACGCAGAGCTGGTATCCGCGAGTCCCAGGGTTATCGCGGCGTTTGAGGGAACTGTGTGTCCAGTCTCAGTGAGCTTTGCGTGGTTCCACTCACCACTGCCAATTCGATACTTAAGAAACACCCACGCAGCGTCCCAGTTGTCGGGGGCTCCACTTGAACGCCACGAGTGCGTCCACGAGATGTCAAAGGTTACAGCAACATCTCCAGTACCGATGTTCGGCGTCCCTACCGATACGTTCGTCACCGTCACATCGCTACACGATCCCTGTCGCGCCATGAGAAGCGCGCACAGAAACATGAGCGAGAGCACAAGACGCTTCATTTCGATCCGTTCACCTATCCCCCTTTGTGGGATGTATCCGGTTGGGAACACTTCCAAAATCGGCACACTGGGGGGACATGCTTAGGATGTACCGCTCTTTAGATAAGTCGCTGAAATCACGGGGCAGAGAGGAATACGCCGCTGCACTCACGGGAAACTAGGCTTTTGCCGGGTTATGGGATTATCGACTCGGAGTGATGGCGGATGGAGGGTTGGCTGAATGGTTCGGTGATATTAAGCTGTTAGCACATGCTGTGGACCTGGTTACGAGGTTGCCCTCTCTCTCAACAACCAGCAGATGTGGTACCACGGACTCCGGAGCACCGAATACTTCTCTCGCCGGATTCAAAGTAAGGGTGAAAATTCTCAACGAGGACCGCTCTAGCTCCGCGTTAAAGCACACCGGGAGCAATTTATATTCAATAAATACAGCCGGTAAGGAGCCGCTCTGAACTAACAACCGGTCGCCCGCAGCTCGTTATACGTTTGCTACCCTTCCTTTTCGGTCTCGAAGCAATTCACCCCCATATCCTTGGTGAGAAACACGCCACTGTCGGCAATTGTTGGAAAGGAACGTTATTTGAAAAGGCATCTTCCACTGGTGCCAGGCTACTCCCGCGGTCTACTCCCGTGATGTCTCAAAAGTAGCCTGGCACCAGCGTCATCATAGTCTACGCATTGTGCCCCCCACGTAATCGCATCGCAGAGATGGGGACGGAGATGGGGAGTCGGCCGCCTACTAAAGGGCAAATACTTCCGAAAAGTGAATTGATTTTACAACCCTTCAAATCGAGATACCGAAACGCCGACACATCGCTCTGGGCGACGCGCTAACGCTTCCCGGCGCCAAGCACCGTGAGCTCATAGGTTCCGCCATTGAGATAGTTCATCTTAAGCCGGGCGCCCTGAAAGTCGACACTCTCTACGTTCGTTGCCTCTCGACAACCGACGATATGCACTTTGTGTCCAACCTGACTAGCGGCTCGCGCTACCTGGTTAACCAGGTTTGAACGCAGCCCAGGGCCACCCTCGCCGGAGAAGCATGAGATGAACCCGATGCTGCCATCTTCTCGAACTAACGTGGCAAACTTCTCCAACACCTTCCCGTCACCACCCAGGACGCAGAGATCTTGAAGCGCTGACGGATCGTATCCCTTAGCTCGTCGGATCGTGCTGGAGTATCCGAGCTCGATCTTGGCCTCCCCTGATACCGACACCTGCCCCCCGTGTCCGCCGATAATCAACCCATCGACACCCCGACCAAGCACTTCCTTGATGCGATCTCCAGCCTGAACGATCTCCGAGCAACTACCGGTCTGAAAATACACCACGCTTATCCCCTGCGTCATCGCGGCTTCAATCACTTTATTGACGCTGCTAAACGCCCCGTTCGCGTCACCATCTGAGGTGCACACCATGAAGACTCGCTCACACAATTGGGCCCTGTCTCCAACATCGAGCCGCTTACGGGTCTCAACTATGTCTAACAACGCCAAAGGGGACACACGAAATGGGTTATCAATAGAATAGGTATCGACCGCTGAGCGCAGGGCATCCGCATATAGCCGTCCGAGAGAAGCAACCGGTGACTCGGTATGCCCAGATGTATGATCGCTATCGGCGGCGGCCTCTAATCCCTGCGCGATGTGCTCAACGAATTGTCGACGCTCCGCTGGCATCAGATGCTGAACTGCTCGTGAGAGGTGATCGAATCTCGCCGACATCCCACGGTCGCTCTTCAAGAGCCGATGAGCTATCCGCTGACACTCCGCTGGATGCTGAACGCAGAGCCCCTCAAGAAAGACATAGTCAACTCCCTCCCTCGAAATATGTTGCACGAGGGGAATCGTGATGAACCGTCCTGGCTGTAGGTTTCGCACCTCCCGCTCTCCCTCATTGCAGTTCAGGGCGATCAAGGTCTCCAAGTCGACTTTGAAATTTTTGGCGAGCTCCCACAGGGTCTGCCCCTTTTGCAGCTTTACACGCACAGGGGCTGGATCGACAGCTGGGTCACGGTCGATATCAGGCGGGCGGAACGAGTCCGGAACCCGAAGTATGTGAGAGCCGGGAACCACAACGGTCCCAGGGTGAATACCATTGAGCACGAACATGGACTCAAGTGGCTTCCCGTCGCCAAGTACACTACGAGCGACCTGACGCAAGGGACCGCCCACGACCACCTCCCGTCGTTCCGCGTCCGATAATGAGAATTTAGGAGCGAGCGCCGCGGGGTCCAAAACAGCTGCACTGCCGTTCTTCGGCGCCGCAGGTAGATTCGCCTCGCTGCTGGTAGGGTCCCCCTTTCCACACGAGGTCATAACCACAGCCGCAGCCGCAATCTTCACCGCTCGTTGTATATCCGTAGATAATCCCATCGTAGCCCTATGCTCGACGCCACGTACGCCGTCATGTTGTTATGGTTATACCCGGTAGGCTCGTAGCAAACATGGGCTAACCCCTGAAAAGGTCTTTTCTTCTCTGCCCTGGGGCGGCATCCCAAAAAGAGTGGCAAGAAATGGAAAGGCCGCCACGTCCAGAGAAACGACCCATCCTCGTCTACACGGGGCACCTGAATCTCTTGTAAAACACCAGTGGCGACTAGGTTTTTATCGACTGGTGCCAGGCTACTCCCGTGGTCTACTCCCGTGATGTCTCAACAGTAACCTGGCGCCAGCGTTATAAGTTCAACAGTGTCCGAAACAAGCTGGCCCGCGTTCTCGATGTGAATCGTCTCTGACCGCTCAATCATATCCTCCAATTGGTGAATTGTGTCGGAACCTAATACCTACGCTGGCGATTTATAAACCGAGAAAGATTCAGAGTAAGTCGCGAATGAACCTTCTTCTGAGTTCCCGTCATGCCTCTGGAAGTGCGCTCTCGCCCTATACTACTCCACCTCACGAAGTCGTACGTAAGCCTGCGTGAAAAAGGATTTGTATGAATGTCGCCTTGCACTACCCCTCCTCGAGTCGGACGGACCACAACCGACCTGATTGGCTATTAAGACTGCTTGATAAGGGTTACGAGCCCTACATCGCCACATCCCGCCACATTCTCGAATCGCTCAACACAACCCCCTTTAATCACGCTCTCCCCATTCATCTCCTCGATGATCAGGAACAGATTCCTTTTTATGAGGCATATCTTCTATCGAACTCCCTGAGCTTCTCCTCTCCCGACCTCAAAATGCCCCACTGGGTTATGATCGACTGCGCGCTCATGCAATCCGCGATCGTCGGCTTTACGAGAGCGGTGAAAGATCTTCCCTCCGAACTTCTCAAGTACTATGAGGACGACCCGCGAATCGACCTCTCCAACTTAACGAGGGTGCCCGTTTCAGGACAAATAGCGTCCCCTGCCGCCGCGTGCGGAAGCTTCGTAGGGATCTCTCTTTTTAGCCTTAGCAAACAACTTAACGGCGACAAGGGCCTCGGGCTCTCTACCAAGGCGCTCGCCCTAGAAGTGTACAAAGCGCGCGAAAACGGCACTTTTTATGGAATCGCTCAATACGACAATCCTGCGCTCAAGATTCATGGACGGTTTTCATCAAAAATGGAGATCGAACAAGCGATGGTTCCTCTTCATCCTCGAAAAGACATGACCCTCATCTATAAAATGAATATCAACTTTAATCCCTATACCATTGAGCAGGCTGCCCCAGAGAGAGAGCCAACCTTCTGGCTCGATGCGAAAGACAAGGAGATGAAGTTCCGGATTCAAGAGGGACTTCGTCAGGGCCGCCGCTATCAGATCGCCCCCCCGTTCGCTGTCAACAAAGGCGGCGCCATCCTTCTACCGATTATTGAAGAGAACTAATATGAAGACAGCACTCATAGCTTTTTCAGGAGGCTTGGATACATCTTTCCTAACCCTATACTCTCGAGAGGCATACAACGTAGATAGAATTATTACGTGCACCGTGAACACCGGGGGCTTCTCTCCCGCCGACGCCGAGGCAATAGCAGCTCGAAGCAGAGAGCTAGGTGCCGATGAACATATCTACATCGACGCATCCCGAAGATTCTACGATGCCATTATCAAGTATCTCATCTTTGGAAACGTGAGCCGGGACGGATATCCCCTCTGCGTTGGATCCGAACGCCTTGTGATAGCTGAAGCCTGTATTCGAGCGTGTCAGGATGTTGGGGCTGACATCTTTATTCACGGCTCAACCGGAGCGGGGAATGATCAATACCGATTTGATGTCCCTGCTTCTGTGATGGGCCAAGGAACGATAGAATGCCGAGCCCCTATTCGGGAGTTCGGCATCACGCGCACACAGGCGACTCACTACCTTGGGGAGAAAGGATTTCCAGTATCTGCGAGAACGACCGACTACTCCTATAATCCGGGTCTCTGGGGAGTATCGATCGGCGGTAAAGAGACCCTCCGCTCCGAGGGACTACTTCCAGACGGGGCATGGTACTCACGACCGGATAGCGAGAAAATGACTACCACCGTGCAGGTCGACTTCACCGCCGGCGAACTCTCGCGCTTACACATTGATGGCGAAACGATCACCGACCCGGTACGCATCATTCAGCGACTTTCCGAGACCGGAAGCGCCTTCGGCATCGGACGCCACTATCACGTCGGAACCTCCATCCCAGGAAAGAAGGGACGCCTCGCCTACGAGTCGCCCGCCGCTGATATAATCTACGAAGCGCATCGCGCTCTTGAGAAGGTGACGTTGTCCCAAGCACAGATCAGTGGAAAGAAGCCATTAGCGGAGAACCTTGGAGCGCTCATTCACGAAGCGAAGATGTTCGATCCTTTCGTCGATGACATCAAAGCCTTACTCACGAGCTCTCAACGACGGGTTACCGGTGTATGCTGCGTCCGTTTGATTCAAAACGCAATCGCTTCGGTCACGGTCTCTAGTCAGTACGACCTACTCGCAGCACACGGAAGCACCTACGGAGAGGTCTCGAGCGCCTACAGTGGGACGGACGCCGCGGGTGCGACTCTTTTGCATGGGTATGAGCAACAGCTCTATCACTCACTGACGCGAACCGCGCTTCCAGCGGAGGCCCCACATGGAACTTGATAACCTCACCGATGAGAGCTTGTACCTTCTCGCGGAGTTGGTATCCATACCGTCACTATCTGGAGATGAAGATAAAGCGGCGAGCCTGCTTGAAGAACACCTGCAAAAACTATCTCCTGAGGTAGTCGAACGACGAGGGAATAATCTCATCGCGACATGGCGAGGAAGACGTCCTGGGCCCACGCTCCTCCTCTGTAGTCATATCGATACCGTCGCGCCAGCATCAGGATGGACCCGAAACCCATTTAAAGCCACGATCGAAGGAGATCACCTCTACGGACTTGGCGCTAACGACGCGGGAGCGTCAGTAGTTAGTATGATCGGCGCGATTAAGGCGGTCACCCCATTTGATACGGGTCAGGTTGTCCTCTGCATCGCGGCCGAAGAGGAATTAGGGAGCAACGGGTTTATGGCGATCGAGTCCCTTTTACCTCGATATGACGCTGCGATATTTGGAGAACCAACGAACATGGGAATCGCAACAGAGATGCGTGGAGCGATGAAGCTCATTATGCACTCTCGAGGAACGGCGTGTCACGCATCCCGCCCATGGGAGGGACGAAACGCCATAGATTCATTTGCCTCCGACCTCGAAAGAGTACGCTCCCTGGACCTCGTGGATTCCTCACGGTGGGGTCGTGCAACTATTGAACCAACCTCCATATCCGGCGGAAAAAGCTCGAATCAGATCCCCGATCTTATAACCACGACCCTGGACATTCGAACGACTCCGACGAGGAATAATGACTGGATACTGAACGCGTTACGGACACGTGGGATCGAGTTTTACGTAGAAAGCAATCGTCGACGACCGATGGCAAGTCCCGCTGGCCATCCCCTCGTTCAAGCTCTCAAACGAGCCATTCCGAATCATGTCGAGTACGCCTTTAACGGAACCTGCGATATGGCTTTTGCGACGGCACCCAGCGTTGTCATGGGGCCAGGTCGCTCAGAACGCTCACACGCAGCTGATGAGTTCTGCACCCGAACGGAGATTCGGGATGCAATTCATAGCTACGCTGAGGTGATTCGCGCTTATATGGAGCGCCCTGAGTAATATTCAGAATCAACGAGGAGTTCTCCACATCGAATCGGCTTTTCTTCTCTGTAGGGGTGCTACCTCTCCCCTCGCCATCAGCTACTTCCCCTTCGTCTCCCCGAATAGCTCCTCATGGAGAGGTCGATGAAATACCAACCCCACGGAAGCGTGTTGTTTTGCACTTGTAGCCTAGAGGATGAATTGCTGCGTTTGGCTCATTCGTTGTGTCAGGCGACCGTGGAAAGCTGCCTAGCTGAGGAAGAGAGCGAAGGAGAAAAAGTGCACCTTCGGAAGGAAGCGCCTCACGGCGCAGGTGTTTGACACTACCTACCGCCCCAGACGCAAAGGGCGTCGAATGTGGGGCCTGTCAGAGAAGTGCAGCGTGCGTGTCGAGTTCACTAACTTTTTCAAAGAATTCATGTTGAAGGCGAGAGAGGTTCGAGAGCGGTGGAAGCTGGCGGATAGAGCCGAAGCTCGCGAACGTGCGTGCACGTTAGGCTCTCCATGTACCTGGTCTTTACAGAGAGATATGCGCTCTCCCAACTGCCTTAAATCCCAAATCCCTTAAGAATGTCATCCGCGTCACTTTGGCCGATATCCGCGTTATCCTCATCCCCTTCGGTGGCTTGCGCGAATACGGGTGCGAACGTGAAGTGCGTCAGAAGTGTTCTTAGATTCCCATCGAGAAATCCGAGAAGTTTGATTACTTTTTCTATTTTCTGAGAGCACAGGTCCTGAAACTCTTGGGCCACCACTATTTCATGAGATACTTCACGCAAAGCCTTTTGCGTCGCTCTACTCTTCGAGACCAACTCGAGAGCGGCTACCGGGTTTATCGCCCCACTTTTTAAGAGCTCTTCAAGAGCTGCCGCGTCCGCGTCGTTTTCCTCTAGAAGACACCTCTGTCGCTCCACTAATTGAAAGACACGCGTTGTAGCCTGTTGGGTTTCGGCTACGACAGAGGAGAGTTTGGTTACAGCGTCCGGGATATTGGTAGAGGTCATCGTAACGGTGGTCGGATCGAACTCCCGTTTAAGCGCGCCAAAGATCCGTTCAAGTTCGTGAATCACGTCCTTTGAGCGCTCAGCGGCGAGCGTCTTGAGAGCGAACTGGAGGTCATCCACGCATCTCACCTCTGTGACTACCCGCCCCTTTCGCTTTCCTTTCGGGCGCCTCGAATCTGATACTGACATATGAGCGCCCTAAGCCGCAGGTTTTCGTTTAGCAAATATCGCCGTCATCTTCTCTTCAAGGGAAGCGACGGTGAACGGCTTCACAATGTATTGCGACACACCTGCTTTCGCCGCCTCAAAGACGTTCTCCTTTTTAGCTTCTGCGGTCACCATCAGGAATGGGATCCCCTTAAAACTCTCATTCCCTCGAACCGCCTTGAGAAGGTCCAACCCCATCATGTTCGGCATATTCCAGTCGGAAATAATAAAGCCAAACTGGTCCTTCTCTAATTTGGAGAGCGCGTCGAGTCCATCAACAGCCTCCGTTACGTTACTGAAGCCTAACTCACCCAGCGACCTCTTTACGATCTGCCTCATCGTCATGTGGTCATCCACCACCAGGATCTTAATATTCGGATCAATATTTGGAACCATACCGCTCCTCCCTGCAGCTAAACCCGCTCTTTCTCTTGCTCAGCTGGAAAATCCCCATTGAACTGCTTTGGAGTGGCGAACTGTTTCCACCCCTGCTCATTTGTCACCAACTCTCTTCCCTCACCTTTGTGGCTCCAGTATTCCGCCTTGGCGGAGCTATGCGAGTGCTTCTTATGCAGAGGGGTTTTGCAGAGAACATCGCCGGTCTGCGCGATGTAGCTGAGCCAATAACTTGCGGCCTTGAAGTCTTCTGCGAGGAAAACCTCCTCAAGCTTACCTTCCGCTGTTATCCGATACACGACAAATGGAACCTTCCAATCCATACATTCCCCTTATTTTACACTCCAGTTTCTAACTCTGTGAGCGCCTCCAATCACACGGATGGGGGGCTGCCCACGCTCCTTCCACAACTGCATTCCTACACGCGACGCTCAGACGTTTCGAGAGACTCTCGGCCTGATACTCCCTTCGTCACGATCTCAGCCGCTATATCCGGTAACGATAAAACGGCAGAGGCAAGACCAGCGTCGACGACCGCTCCCTTTCTACTTCGGCTCATTCTCGGAATAGCCAAATACTATTCTTCATAATCCTTAACCTTCGGCTTTTGACATTGAAATATGAGGGGGTTACAGGGGGCAGACGAGCTCAGCGGGTATCCAACTCCTCAGACGGGCTTGGGCTATGTTCCACCCCAGCACCAATAGGTTAGGTGTGACCGACCCGAGCTTGCCCGAATGTCGCGTCTCACACGACGGCGCGACGAGGATGCACGTTCATGTGGTGCGCCCCCTTCCGCGGCAGAGGTTTATTCAGGGCAATGTCGTGGCAACCAGGGGTTATTGTGTCGCCTGTAGACGCCACAACATGGGAGCGCGCCAACAAGGTCTACGAAGTAGGTGGCGGAGGTGAGGAGTCCTCTGCATTCGCCATGTCGGCGGCGGCCAAGGCTAAGAGTTCTGGTGGGTTCGCACACGGACTGGTTGAGGCATCGAAACGGGCCTGGAGATGTCGTTACGTGAATCTCAATAATTTAGTGACAGACGACCCTGGTCGCGTCGAACGCGATGATTTCAGCCCCCTTTACCCTCAGCCACTTGGCACAGAGCCGCAATCCCTCCGGAACGTCACCGGCAACCCGGTCCGTACAAAAAACCCCAAACCACATCACACCCCGAACCACCTTCGCCATATCTTCTTTGACCTAGCTCCCCGATGAGCGGTATAGCACTCTCAACGTATGTCATTCGCCGCTGCCTTCTACAACTTTACGGTCGATCTGAGTCACAACGACCGTGATATCTTCACCCGATTTCGGGTCAAGACACCGCTGCATCCCCATGAGTCATTGGAGCACCTCTTTGCTCGTATGATCGCGTACGTGCACTGTTATCGAGAGGGACAGGGGTTCTCGCAAGGGCTCTTTGAGCCGAAGGAGCCTACCATCTGGCAGAGGGACGTTTTGGGAGATACCCTGCTATGGGTTCAAGTGGGTGTCCCGGACAAAAAGAAGCTTGAGACTACGTTACGAGCGCACCCTCAAGCCGAGCACCGGATCTACTTCTACGAAGCCGAGCAGATATCTCAGTTTTGTCACATGCTCCGCGGAAGCAAAACGAACTGGGTGAAAGATATTCAATTCCACCTCATCCCGAGCTCTATCCTTCAAGCGCTTATCCCCCTTGAACGGTCTAGTCCTCTCTGGAGCGTTACTATCGTGGACGATGAGATGTACCTCACCTGCGACGACACCGAACTCCAAGGGCGTATTGCCACGGTCGATATCTGGGCCGCTTATCAGGAGTCACTCCTCCATGAAGAGGATCGGAACGATAACGACTTGAGGCATCCTCAACTCAGATAATCCACCTTGGACGATACTGTTTTCGATGCGCGGACCAACCGCCCTCGTGTATCATGCTGTGAATACAAGGGGTGCACACGATGATTCATCACGTTCACATACGGGTAAAGGGACGCGTACAAGGGGTCGGTTATCGGAACTGGACGTACAGCCAAGCAAAGCTTCTAAAACTCACCGGATGGGTTCGCAATCTCCCCGAGGGAGAGGTAGAGATAGTGGCCGAGGGAGCAGAGGGAAGCCTTCAGAGCCTCCTGACATTTCTTAAGACCGGGCCTGCCCTCGCCAAAGTCACAGCAGTTGAGGCACAGTGGACGGCTTCTCCTAAGCCCCTCTATGAGGACTTTCAGATCAGAAAGTGATGGCGCTTATCACCACCAGCAATTATCGATGTTCAGCTCTCCAACCGAAAGGATACCGGTACGAGCAACGTAACCTCTGACTGGCCCATGTCGGATGGGATCGATGGAAATGGCGCCGCACGTTCGACCATTCGCACCAATTCCTCATCAAGTAAGGTCGACTGCGTGGATGTCGCCACTTCAACGTTCGTAACAACGCCGACCGAGGAGATGGTGAGTCTAACAGCTCCACTTCCGGTGACACGTGCCCTTACCGCGCGCTCCGGATATCGCTTCGCTTTGGCGAGGAGGGTCGCGACCATATGATGATAACTGATTCGAGCCTTCTGCGTCGCGTCGTTTCCGCCCCCTATCGACGCCGCATTGACCGTCGGCGATTGAGTCGCGCCCCCCTGCTCGTTATCGTGTCGCTCTACATCCCTCTTCACCTTCACGGTGTCCTTAACTTCAACCCGCTTCTCCACCGGCTTTGCGCGAACCGACTGAACCGATGGCTCGACCGGCGGAGGGATGACGGCTCGAGCTTTAGGTTCCTGCGGAGGTAGGTGTGGAGGTGGAAGTGCGGTGTCGAACGCGGAGAGCTCAACGAGTTCCACGTCGATCGCACGCGGCCCAACAACGGGAGCAGGTAGGGTGAACCAGTAGGTGAAGATCCCTCCACAGAGGATGGCAAGATGCAGCACGAGGGATACTGCGAGAGCACGATTCAGAAGCCGGTCATCACCCGAGCGCAAAGGTTCATGACGCTCATATGGCGCTACCGAGAAAACCATCTGCTGCGCGATTGCGACGTCGGACAACCCCCCTCCTACAACTCAGTTGCAACAGAGTATCACAACGGGCAAAACTATCACAAATCAACCGAGCACGGTGGCAGCCCAGCCCAAGGCAGTTGGCTAACTGCCTGTTAGGTCCATGCTTTTATGGACCTTCTCTCCTGATCACGAGACAGACGAGCGGTGCTCCGGCCGCGTGCTTGCAGCCCCCCTCGGCGCGACGGCCCCGACCTCGCGTCATCTGCAGGGTCTCAGAACAAACATTACATCATCATCTCGATGCTGTGCTTCGACTTGAGGGTATCAAGCAAGGTCGCCATGGCGGCGTCTACCTCCTCATGCTTCAAGGTGCGATCTGCACGCTGGAAGGTCACTCGGTAGGTGACTCGACGGAAGCCCTCTTCCTGTTTACGGAAGTCATCGATAATCGAGGCCTCCGTAACCGAATCGAGGTTCAGCTCGTTAAGGATACGAAGAACCCGTCCCGCCTGTTCCTTGAGATCTATCTTAAGGGTCAGATCTCGAGAGATGGGTGGAAGGTCGCTCACAGCGGGAGCCTCAACCTGAGACATTAACTTGTAGACAAGTCGGAGATCGAACTCGGCGTAGAACGCGTCGTCCTTCAGATCACACGCCTCTCGAATCGTTGGATGAATGACACCAAAGTACCCGACAACAGATCGACCCATCTTGATAGATGCCTGCATACCGGGGTGTAGGAACTTGTTCTCACTCTTTCCAACCGAAAACTCACATCCGAGGCTCTTCACAATTGCGGCGATCGCACCTTTGAAGAGACGGGCGTATTCCTCAAGGGACTCTCCCTTACGCCATTCAACGTCGCTCCAACGTCCTGCTGAGGCAAGACAAAGGACGTCTCGCTCATAGTTATAATCGAGAGCGTCACGTTCTTTTGGCTCATCCGATGGCAGCTCCGCTGGCTTTGAGAAGATTCGACAGAACTCGAACACCTTCGGGGCGCGAACGCCACGCTTGCGATTGATCGCGAGTAGCTTCGTCGCGTGAAGGATGTTGGTCGCCTTCATATGCGAATTGCTCTGCTCAAGGGAGTTCTTGAGTGCGATGTGCTGGGCGCTTACCCCACGGTGAAGGCTCTCAAGGAGCGCGACATCAGCGGCGGAGTAAAACCCCTTGGTGATTACCTCAAAGAATCCGTTCCCTAATACAGCTGCGCGAACACGTTGAAAGACGGTCTCGATAGGATTTTTAGCGGGAGCATCATAGTCGAGAGCCGGAAGCTCTGTTCGCATTCGATTGAGGCTGACCGAACGAGCTACATCTTCAACGATATCCTCACGGCTGCGACAATCCCACAGACGCCACGATGGAATAGAGAGCGAGAAGTCTCGATCTTTTCCGACGGTCGTAGCTTCAACTGAGTACCCGAGGTGTTTTAAACGAGCGACGATCTCAACTTCCTCAAGACGGGGCATATTGAGCTCCCGGCGAAGGTGATTGAGGGTAACGTTTACTTTTCGCTTCTCTGGAACGTTCGCCTCAAGGTAGGTGAC
Organism: Pseudomonadota bacterium; assembly: GCA_027485595.1. Classification (GTDB taxonomy): domain Bacteria; phylum Bdellovibrionota_C; class UBA2361; order UBA2361; family OMII01; genus OMII01. Next base: position 16,333 of record JAIXQT010000090.1, read on the forward strand.
TCCCAGCGCGTGCGCTGACTCGGCACCTGGGATAGAACCTGCGGAGCCTTCAGCCAAGGTAACGAGACGCTTGAGAGCGATGTGAATGCCCTCTGGATCAACACCGCGCTCAAAGGCGTGGGAGGCATCGGTACCGATCCCCATAGCGCGAGCTGTGATGCGCACGCTCGTTGGATCAAACACAGCGGCCTCAACGTAGACCTTACGGGTCGAGGCCGTAACCATGCTGTTCGCACATCCGATTACGCCAGCCACGGCAACGACCTTCTTTCTATCGCGTATGAGGATCGATCCCTCTGGGACCTTGTAGGTCTTACCATCGAGCGCCTCAATCTCCTCGGTCTTCGTCGCGAGGTCGATGATAATCTCGCCATCGATCTTGTCTGCGTCGAAGGCGTGCATCGGTTGCCCGAACTCCATTTGCACGTAGTTCAAGATATCGACGATAGAGGGGTGTTTTCCTGGCTCATCAACAAACGCAGCCACATCATTACGGAGTGGCATCTCGGCGGGAAGGCTCATCTCGAGTAACGCGTACCGAGGGCACTTCTCAGTTATTCTGCGTACCGGGATAGATGCTTTTCGATCACTCAATTTAGCCGCCAGCGTTGGCAACTTAATCTGCGCAAGGGTCCTCGCCGCAAGCTCACGCGCGACTCCCAGAACGTAAAGATGATCGCCTCGGTTCGCCAAGGTCTCAATGGTGAAGACCACACCCTTTTCAGGAGTCACCTCAACCGACTTGACCTCAAGACCGATGTCATCAAGGGTGTGACGAAGCTGCGAGCGAGCCGCAGCTTCGGGAGCGCACTCAGGGATCTCCATCCACTTCTCAAGCAAACGAACGTGTAACTTCATACGATCTCCTTGAGAACGCGTAGATCATTTTCATAAACGGAACGAAGGTGTGGGAAGTTATAGAGTTGCCCCGCGAGGCGAGACGTCCCCAAACCGAAGGCAAATCCAGAGACCTTCTCTGGATCAAACTTAAACTCGAGCAGCACGTTGCGATGAATCATTCCGGCGCCACCAACGGTTACCCATCCAGCGCCGCCACAAGCGCCACATCCATCACCCCTACAAACTGAGCAATCGATTTGTGGGCCGATACTTGGCTCGGTATACGGATAGAATTTGGGCACAAAACGAACCTTACGACGCTTGCCGTAGAGCTCCTTCAAGATATGCGTAATAAGTCCCATCAGGTGGGAAAGCGTTAAGCCCTCCTCAACCCACACGAGCTCGTACTGATGAAACATAGACTGATGAGACGCGTCCTCAGTCTCATTACGATACACACGTCCAAGTGAGGCGATCTTGAGAGGTAACTTCCCGTTCTCGAACAAGGAACGATGCTGCAACATACGCGCCTGCACCGACGTGGTGTGGGTGCGGAGCACGTGGCCCGTCTCGGTGTAGAACGTATCCTGCATATCACGAGCGGGATGATGCTTTGGAATGTTCAACGAATCGAAACAGTAGTAGTCGGTCTCAATCTCTGGGCCCATCACATTCTCGAAACCAAAAGGCCGCAATATCTCAGTGATCCGCTCCTCCACGATCGTAACGGGATGAATCGCGCCTAAACCTGACCCCGCCTCCGGGAGGGAGAAATCAAGGTACTGCTCATCGAGCTGCTTCTGGAGCGCCTTAGTTTTAAAGCTCTGATCTTTGGCGTCGAGTTCAGACTCAACCCTCTCTTTCAGTTGGTTGAGGAGTTCGGCCATCGCTGGCTTCTCCTCAGCAGGCACATCTCGGAGCTTTTTGAAGAGCTCCTTTACGGTCCCCTCTTTGCCCAACAGATCACGACGGAGCAACTCGACATCTTCGGGGCGCTGGATCTCTCCGAGCTGACGCTGGAAGCGCTCGGCAAGCTCAGCGATGTGTGCTTGTGACAGTTCAGTACTCATCAAACATTCCTTCCGTGGAGGGATCCTCCACAACAACGTGTCAGGAGCAGAATTTAGGCTAAACAAGGGAGTCGGTAAAGCGTTCTAAATACCGGAAAGATTGCAACTATCTGCGCTCCGGGGTAGAAGCCTCTAAGCGGGGTTTCAAACACTATACCCGCCCTTTTTGAGTGCGCATGACACCCCCACAGGCTCCCCCAAAATTCGCGGTTTTTCTCATCGTACTTCTCGATGTCATGGGCCTCGGACTCCTTATCCCGGCGCAGCCCTTCCTCGCTAAGCACTTCGGGGCCGAGCCGAGCACGGTTACACTCATTGGCACAACATATGCTCTGATGCAGTTCGTACTCGCGCCGGTGTGGGGAGCTCTCTCAGATAGATACGGGCGCAAGCCGATACTGCTTACGACCCTGTGCATGACGAGCCTAGGACACCTGGCCTTCGCCTCGGCGACCTCCCTGATTGGGCTCTTCGCAGCTCGAGCACTCGCCGGTGCGGGTGCCGCGAACATATCAACAGCACAAGCGGTTCTCTCGGATACGCACGCCCCTCACGAGCGAAGCAGGGCGATGGCGATTATCGGGGCCGCCTTCGGCATGGGCTTCGTGTTCGGCCCAGCTCTTGGTGGAATTCTCTTTAAGATAGAGCCATGGGCACCAGCGGTTTTCGCAGCCTCGCTTGCGGCCTTTAATATCATCTTTGTGACCCTTCGCGTTCCAGAAACACGACGCCTCACCGAGAGAGGAGAACAAAGTCGTTCAAAGGTGTTAGATTTCTTCAAAACCGACAAATCGATTCGACCATTGGTTTTCACCACCTTCCTCAGCATGACGGCGTTCGCGCTCATGGAGCAAACCGTAGGACTCTACATCGAAAGCGTGTGGGTTCAGGCCTCAGGTAATGAGGGAATGAAAGAGGCAACATCAATGACGGCGACATTCCTCGTGATCGTTGGCTTATCCGCAATCGCGGTACAGGGCTATTTCGTCCGGAAATGGCTTAAAACCAAGGCTGAAATTACCTTGTGTCGAGTTGGATTGGTAACAATAGCGGCGAGCCTGCTTCTCATCCCCGCTCTGGGAGCGATAGGCTCGTTCCCGCTCTTTTTAGTGACAGCGGTGGTTCTCGCCTTCGGGTCGGGAATGTTCAATCCTTCGATGGCCGGACTTGTGTCGCTGGCCTGCCCCGAGGATAAACAGGGGCTCGGCCTCGCGCTCAATCAATCAAGCCAAGCGCTCGGCAGGATCGTAGGTCCGACCCTCGCCGGCGCTCTTTTCGCAGCGGCAACACCCGCGCCGTTCCTCACCGGAATGGTACTCACGGGAATCGCGTTGCTTATCCTGAGGCCTGTAAAAGCTACGCGCTAAACCGCTCGTCAGAGGCATCGCGGCGATCCTCCGGTTTATCGAGGAGTGAGAGAAAGAGCCGAAGCTTCACCTCTTCAATCGCGATATGAGCGCTCGTTTTCTCACGCTCCGCCTGGAGTCTCTCATAGTAGCCTTGTAGCATTGAGCGATATCGCTCACCCATCTCTTGCTCGTATGTGTCCGTGTTGGTCATAGCTGGGCTCCTTTAGTTTAAGCAACCTAAAGTAAGGATGAGCTTGGGGATATGAGGGGGATTAGTGTTCGGGGCATGCGAACCCGCACATTGGGAGGGTGACCGTCCTTGATCGCCGTGTCACTGGAGGAAGAGGCAATTGGGCGGTATGTCATGTTTCGGCGACCGGGGACGGGCGCTCTCCCCCCCCTCCATCAACATGTTAGACAAGAAAAAAAGCCCCGCGATAGCAAAGCTACCGCGGGGCCCTTGTCACGAAGGCGTTACGCCTTATGCCTGATCATCAACGGCGAGAAGGGTTGGACCCTCCTCAGCGTGGTGACCTTCGCTTGAACCGTGAGCCTCATGCGACTCACCACCCTCGAAGCCACTGTCACCTTGAGTCTCCTCAACAGCTCCCTCACGCGGTATCGAAAGCGTTACAGCTCGCTTCACGTAGTACTTCGAACCCGTCGAAGCAACAGAAGAGTCTCCGAGCTTCTCGACAACCTGATCAGCTACAGCCTCAGGAACGTCGACAAAAGAGTAGTTCTCACGAACGCTGACACGGTGGACGTCACCGGCGTTAAGCCCGCACAGGCTGATAACATCCTGTGTCAAAGCCTCGCCAGAGATTCCGTGTGTCGCGCCGGCGCCCACGTAGAGGCGAGCCTCTTTGTCCACGACGATCGGCTTGCGTTGTTGACGTTGACGGGGCTCAGATGAACGCTCCTCACGATCACCTCGCTCACCTTGCTCTCCACGGTCGCGACGGTTACCGCGCTCTTGGCGTCCACCGTTGCCACGCTGACGATCGCCGCCACGGTCACCACGATCACCACGATCGCGACCACGACGTCCATCACGTCGACCACCTTGTCGCTCCTCTTGGCCCTCACCGGCGCCCAAGAAGCGAGCTTGGCTATCATCGTCATCCTCGAAATCCTCGTCCCCGCCCTGGTCCTGCCAGCGACCTCGATTTCCGCGGTCTCCACGATCTCCGCGGTCACCACGGTCACCTCGACGTCCACCTTGGCGTCCACCACGACCGCGAGAACCACCTTCTTCATCCTCATCACCAGCGTACTCGCCGGATTCCTCAGCCGCTGGAGCAGCCTTGAGTGAAGGAAGAACGGTCATCGTGTTGTGAAGCAACAACGCAACGATGTCGCGTGCGCTACCGTCAGCGAGCACCTTATCAACGAGCTGTCCAAGAGCTGAATCGCTCAAAAGCGCTTTTTCTACAGCCTGCTCACGAAGCTGCGTGAACTTAGCGAGGAAGAGCTCCTCTGGCGATGGAAGATTGCCCTGCACGAATTCAAGTTTTCCGAGCTTCTTGAGGTAGTGAAAGTTCGAAAGGTCAAGCGCAGCTACCAAGCTGATAACCTTCTTGGTCTTGCGCTCGGTCTCGCTCTCAGAATAACGGTGGAAGTACACCTCGGGATCCGTCGGTACTGAGTAGTTCACAACGATATCGAAATCATCGAGTGGGATGCCGCGCGCAGCAACATCGGTGAGAACGAGGCAACCTACCTCCTTCTTTTGAATCTGCTGAATCGCCTTGCTGAGCTTGATCTGGGGCACGTACCCAACCAACTTAAGGGAGGAGACTCCGCGCTTCTTCAAAATCACATCCGCAAAGTCCGCATCTGACGGCGAGTTGCAAAAAACGATGCAGGAATGACCGGCCTCGAGCTCTAGAATATCACAGAGCGCTTGCGGCTTAGCTAAGAGCGATGTGGCGACTTCGAAATAAATATGTTCCATAGTTTGATCTACGACTCCTAAATGCGGGACACGTTATGCGTGGATTGAACACGATCCTTCTGCGAGAGCGCAGAACGGTTCTACAAGACGACCCACCTATAAGTTCCACTAATACAGCGATCGAACGATTCGGCTCAGACCGCCTTGTTCGCACCCCTCTCGTGTTGGGACCGCTTCCACTCAAACGGGAAATACCGAAGTAGGGAAGCTGTGCGACTGAATACAAGAAAAGGCCCACTCGTGACCTTCCTAAATCCTGGTAAACTAGTCTATACCATTGGAGTGCTTAGCGGAAGTTTCGTCTATGCTTTTTCGCTGAGCCCTGTTGCCCCCGTCGGTGTTTATGGCCCAACATAAGTTTAACCTCACCCTTTGCTGCCTGATTGTAGCACTTGCCGGTTGCCATATCGCCGACCAGGCGGCTGACGTTCTCGCCCCCTCAACTCCAGCTAACCACCTGACAGCACAGCAGATTCAACCAATCACGGCGATCGCCCCCTGCACCTTTCCAACCACCAAAGGCCACACTGGGGCCGTTATGATACTCCGCCCCCTACCCTCCGATCCCCCCGCCGTTATCTCCGTGGGGCAAGACGGCGGGGTGATCGGATGGGACCTGACAACTGGCCAGGGCCACGAGGTTACCCAGCTTAACGCCACCCCAAAGGTGGTTGCTCTTGGGGACACGAGATCCCTCATCGCGTGGGCGGATGACCGAGGGGTGACGGTGTCATGTCTGGTCGGATGCACGTACCGAAAAACATTCTCTCGGTTAAAGGTTAGACCGACCGCTCTGGCGTTCCACGACCTCGACACGTCACTTCTGATTGGAGGCACCGACGGTCGCGTCTATCGATGGCGATTCCTGGCGGAACAGGCGGCCCCGTCGACGGAAGAACTTGAGAAGATGGTCGAGCGGTATATTGGGCATCAGACCGTAGTGAGTGGCATCGTCGGGCATTCCGTTGGGCGAGCGTTTTTCTCGTCGGACTGGGATGGACGACTCATCGGATGGCTCAGCTACTCCGCCGATGATCATCAAGGCGCATACGACAAAAATCCCTTCAAAGGCCGTTTTTATACCGACATTCCAGCCGCTGTCGTAGCGGCGCGGCCAGTTGATCGAGGCATCTCGGCACTTACCATCTCGCAAGATGGAGAACAGATCGGTGTTGGCACCGAAGATGGACACATCGAGGTGTGGCGCGTTAAGGGGTTCATGCTCTCCGCCCGTAAACAGGTTCATCGTGGTCGAGTGACCGCAGTGGCACTCTCAAGCAACGGGGATCGAATCGCCTCTGTCGGCAAAGACTCCCAGGTACACGTCCACACCCTCGAGGTCGATCCAACCTTCACTATTGCGCCAAACGCCCTGCCTCACATCCTCCAAGAGCTCTCAGACCACCACATCCCCCTCGCAAACACCGCCACCTTCGTCACCTCGCGTCGGCTCGCCGTTAGCACTAAAGATGGGACTTTGGTGGAAGTGAAGTTGGAAGCTCCCGTGACCCCAATACAAGCTTCTCCACCCGCGACACCGGCACTCAAGGTGAGTGACACCGACTACTAACACCCCCTCTGCCCCATCGGCCATCCATCTGCTAGGATTACACCCCATGACGACATCGTGCTGTTCTCACTCCCGCTCTTCGCGTTGCGCACTCTCACTTATCATGGGGGTCGCTGCGTTTACGATCATTATCGATCAGATCTCAAAGCAACTCATCCTTAGGGCATTTCGCCCCGGAGAGGTCCTTCCGATCATTCCTGGCTTCTTCAATCTCACCCTCACCTTCAACCCCGGCGCGGCGTTCGGGCTGTGGTCTAACCTGCCGGCGGGATGGCGAGAGGTCGCGCTCGGGCTCTCGATAGCCCTAGCATTAGGCGCGGTCGCGTTCTTCCTGTTACAGCCACAGTGCCAATCAACAGTAGCGAGGGTGAGTCTCTCCGCTGTGTTAGGTGGCGCAATCGGTAATATCATCGACCGTTGTACGTACGGTTCGGTTGTCGATTTCCTTGATTTTTTTGTCGGAAGTTACCACTGGCCGGCATTCAATGTCGCCGACAGCGCAATCTTTATGGGCATCATGATAGTCGTGTTTCTACCGAACAGGCCCACGACCTCCACCAGCGAAGAACCGGGAGCTAACGAAAGCACCAAGAAATGTTGTGAGTAATTGGACGCGGCGAGCGGTTTTCAGATTGCCGGAAAGCCTCATAAACCATTAGAATCAGAGAACCGCGAGCGTCCGAACCGGGGGCTCCCCAGTTGCGGCAACCCGACCAACAGGCTCCGCTCACTATAAAGCGAGCCCCGTAATGAGTCTCTTCATGAGAGGTAGAGAGATGAAGAACGTTTCTAGAATCATCGCTGCACTTGCGATCGTCATCACAACCGGGTGTAGCTCTCGTCACCAGCCACCTCCCCCCCTCGACACCTCGATGGACCTCAACGCTCGAGAGCCCGAGAAACTTCCATTCGTCGATCCAGCGCTCCCCTCCGGAGATATCAAGGATGTGAAGACCAAAGAGATTGAAAGCTTCGAGAAGGCTCAGCACGAACGACTGCGGCAGCAACAGAAGGAGGTCGACGACCTCCGTCGTCAAAAGTTTCAGGATGGTTACTACAAGCAACGATACCCAAACGCGACTGAGTAACGACCTGATTTGGTAGTAGCACAACGGACATGCAACAATCTATGAAACGCTCCCTCTCCTCATCCCAAGCATTGATTCTTACCGCTGTAGCGACACTCGCCATGGCTGGGTGCACGAAACCTAAGCAGACGACAGCCATCGGATCCGTCGCGGGGGGCGCACTAGGCGCTGGCCTTGGCGCTATCGTTGGCAACCAAACTGGTAACGCCGGCAGCGGCGTCGCAATCGGAGCAGTCGCTGGTGCGGCGACCGGAGCTCTGATCGGAAACGCGCTCCAAGCGCAACAAGAGAAGGTCGACTCTCAAAGGGAAACAGTACAACGCCAGGATCAAGCTATCCGCGCGCAACGCTCCGAGATCGAGGAGCTTCGCCGCATGCAATCTGACACAGGCTACTCATCCGGTCGCTCGCAAAACGTAAGCGCGTATCTTGTCGAGCAGAAGCGCCTCCAGCTTCAGAAGCGCGGCCCAGCGCCACGAGGACAATCAAACACCTCTGACTATACTCCGCCGCCCCTCGCGATGAAGTCGTCTGAGCCACTTGCCCGCTACGAATCAAAGACGCCCCCAATTTCAGCAGAGCCAAAGAAGGTAAAAGCTTCCGCTCCTGTCGGCAAAGGGATCGAGGAGAAAGATCTCGCAAGCAAGGCATCTACCGCGGCCGAGGAGGTGAAGACCGAGGTGAACGCTGAGACCGTCGCGGTTAAGGAGGAGACCACAGCGAAAGTAGCAGAAGCTGCTCCCGCGAAGAGCGGTTGTGAGGAGGGCAAAGAGGCTCGCGATGCCGCAGCCAATGCCTCAGATGATTCAGACAAACTCTTTCATCTTCGAAAAGCCCTACGTCTCTGTCCAAATAGTGCTGAAACTCACTATGACCTAGGAAAGACATACCTACGCATGGATCGCGCTGCCGATGCCAACTATGAGTTCAAGCAGGCGCTCTCCATCGACCCGGCCTTTAAGGCGGCTCAAGATAGCTTAAAGGAATTGGATCAGGGCAAGGCGCATTACTAGAGGCTTCCTATCCACGCCCCGGCTGTGGCGTCACAATTACTATAAAAAAACCCCGTACCCTCAACGCTCTCACGCTGAGGGTACGGGGTCAGGCGTTACGCCCTGCACGATTCCTTAACTTGCTACGGCCTCGTTATGGAACACCTTAATCGGAGCCTGGGTACCATTAACCACATCGGGGGTAATAATGACCTCTTTGATGCTCGAGTTACTTGGGATGTCGTACATTACATCGAGCATACAGGTCTCGATGATTGAACGAAGTCCTCGGGCACCCGTTCTCTTTTCAAGCGCTTTTTGAGCAATCGCCCCAAGAGCCTCTTCTGTGAAGGTGAGATCAACCCCTTCCATCGAGAGCAGGGTCTGATACTGCTTCACGAGAGCGTTCTTCGGCCGCGTGAGAATCTCAACAAGCGATCCCTGCGTCAGTGGATCTAAGCATGAGACGACTGGCAACCGCCCAATAAACTCGGGAATCATTCCGAATTTCAAGAGGTCCTCTGTCTCAAGTTGAGAGAGCGGATTGTCTGAGCGTTCAGCCATCGGAACGATATTGTTTCCGAAGCCAAGGCTCTTCTTTCCTGTTCGCTGGCTGATGATTCGCTCAACACCGTCGAACGCTCCACCCACGATGAAGAGGATGTTACTCGTGTCCACTTGAATGAAGTCCTGTTGAGGGTGTTTACGACCACCCTTTGGGGGAACGTTCGCTTTGGTTCCCTCGATAATCTTCAGGAGCGCCTGCTGTACACCCTCACCCGATACATCACGCGTAACAGATGGCGTATCGCTCTTGCGCGCAATCTTATCGATCTCGTCGATATACACGATTCCGCGTTGTGTTCTTTCAATGTCGTAGTCAGCCGCTTGGAGAAGGTTTACGATGATATTCTCAACATCCTCTCCCACATAGCCTGCCTCTGTAAGGCTCGTAGCATCAGCGATCGTGAAAGGAACATCGAGGATACGCGCGAGGGTTTGAGCCAAGAGCGTCTTTCCTGATCCGGTAGGACCGACCAGAAGAATGTTAGACTTCTGAAGTTCAACAGCGCTCTTGGTCGTTTGGTTGTTTTGAATACGTTTATAGTGATTGTGCACCGCGACAGAGAGCACCTTCTTGGCGTGTTCCTGTCCGATGATGTAATCATCGAGCGATGTTTTGATATCTTTTGGGGTTGGAACAGCGAGGCGGTTCGTCTTCGTACCAGTATCCTCAAGCTCTTCGGTAAGGATATCGTTACAGAGATCAACACACTCATCGCAGATGTAGACAGAAGGTCCCGCTACAAGCTTGCGAACCTCATCCTGGGTCTTGCCACAGAATGAACAGATCAGATTTCCGCCGTGTTTTCCTGAGTCCTTGGCCATGGTCGTATCCCCTACAAAACCTTGAGGAAAATCCCCTTACCTTTCAGATGCTCGAAGAACGTCAGAAGATTGCATCTTCTTTCATTTCTTGGCGCTTCTGAGAGCCAGGCTTAGCTTCGACCGAACCTCTTCCACCTCAGAGTCTTTGTCGGCAGGTTTAGGCCGCTACTTGAGCGGAAAAACAGCACTAAATGGTCCACATCAAAGCGAATAGTGCTTGACTTTGCGGTACGGCAGGAGACCAATTTCGAACGCGACCAGCTCCTTCGACACAACTCAGGAAGCCGGTGTGACCGCTCCAGCTCGGGAGCGGATCGAAGGTTTTTGACCGACGTTTTTCGTCCCTAACGGGGCAAAACGTTATTTCGCACTCCCTTTAATTCAAAAGGAACCGCCCTTCAGATGATTTGAATCCTAGCAAAGAGGCGAAGTCCGTATTACATAATCGAGTAGAGAGTTGTTTCTATCCAAAGGCACTATGGAAAAATTCAAAGTTAATGATCGTGTTCGTCGCAAACCGTTTACTGTAACCCTCGCGACGGATCCCTTGGCGATCAACGACGGGATGAGCGGAGAGGATCAGGTAACGACCTATCAGGCCCGTGGCTGCATCGGTACCGTGAAGACCCTTCGAGAAGAAACCACCTTGGCTCACAAGGAATCTCGTGAGCGATCGTTAATGGTTCACGTTCTTTGGGATAACGGCACATTGTCGTACCTCGGCCCTGAGGGGCTAGAGATGGCGTAAGATCCTGTATGGGTTCTTGCTGATCAGGCCTCTCTGCCGGTAATGCGGTGGAGAGGTTTTTTATTATTCCGAAGCAATCTAAGAGCGACCGTCTTCGGTCGCCGGCATACCGCGTATCGCAAAGATACTGTGCCGCATCTGGGAGGTCATCCGTCCTTCGCTCAAACTACCGGGGACGCAGCCCGACCACCGCGTTACGTTCATCAACTAGTCCACCATCTCGGCGACCAGGAATGGTCGCCCTCCCGCGTGCCAACCCGAGATCCGGGAGGGCGGCCATTCCTTGTCAAGTCTCAGGTGATCCTTTACACATTTCTTAAATTTAAGGGTGTCCGGATCCAGCCTGGTTAAGACTCTAGGGATGGTACGAATTGGGAGC
>JAIXQT010000181.1 GCA_027485595.1 Pseudomonadota bacterium
AGACGATCGGAGTTGTGATGACGGGTTCGGGAGCGAGGTAGCGTACCGCGCGCGTATCTCGCGCGCGGCTGTTCCATTCTATACGTCGAACGCGATTGCTTAATGAGGCACAAGCGAGCTGAAAGCCGCCTGAGCCTACGTCATCGCGCTCTCTCCGCCACCAGTGACGTATCCCCCATACATCACGCTGTCACGCTGGTCCGCCGTGACATCAAGATCGTTCAAGACAACACCTAATATCCGAGCGTTGACGCGGAGCAGTCGTCGACGCGACTCTTGGGCGAGCTCTCGTTCAGTTGTCCTGCTTCGGACGACGAGGACGACGCTATCCACGGCGCGAGAAAGGGTTAGTCCATCCGCGACCGGTAGGATAGGGGGCGAGTCGACGAGGACGAAATCGTAGGTGTCTGAGAGGTCCGTTATAAGCTCTCGCATCGTCGTTGAGCTCAACAGCTCGGCCGGGTTTGGCGCTCGATTTCCAGCGGGCAGGATGTCGAGACCCGCGACCGGGGTTGGCCGGATGACTTGCGTGAGTTCAGCCTGACCCGCCAGGTAGTCTGAAAGCCCAACACCCGCCGGCGTCTGGTCACGACAGAATAGCTTCGTAAGCCCTCTTTCCCGGAGGTCGCCATCGATCATGATCGTCCTGTGGGAGGCTTGAGCGAGTGTGGCGGCAAGGTTGTAGAGCACGGTTGTCTTTCCTTCCCCCTTCATCGCGCTTGTGAGCATTATGACCCGAGGGGGGTGATCGGCTGAGGAGAGAAGTATCCCAGCGCGGATAGTTCGGAGGGCCTCCGAGACGATGTCGTTAGGCGCTGAGACCGACACGATCTGCGGGGTTCGGGACACGTCATTCTTGGGACCCTCGGCGACCGGTGCTTCCTCTTTTGTTTCATCCCGAAGCTCCTCAAGTTTTGGAAGGATTGGTTGTTGCTCCGGAGCGATAAGATCGTATCTCTCATTAAATTCAGGTACCGCTCCGAGTAAGGGGAGGTCGAGTGCTCCCTGGACATCTTCGGTCGATTTGAGGGTGGTATCGAACGCCTCAAGCACGAGGGCGATGATAAGTCCGATAGCTATCCCGAGGATAGCGAAGAGCGTAATAATGAGGTTTGTCTTAGGAGCGCTCGGTGACGTAGGGAGTGACGCGTAATCGGTTATGAATACGTTGGACGCGGCGCTGGAGGCGCTGATCTCGATCTCCTTTACCTGCTTTAGGACCGCTTGATAGAGGTCTCGTAACGAGGACGCCTCCTTGGCGAGGACGTTGTATTGGATGAGCTGCTTGGACATGTCTTGGGCGAGGCCCTTTTCGTCGTCTATCTGAGCTTTGAGTCGATGCTCGGCGCTCTTTTCGTTCGCGAACTGGGTCTGAATCGTCCGCACCGCCCGTCGTCGATCATCGGCGATCGCCTGTTTCAAAGAGTCTAGCTTGGCCTTTAATTCAACCATGGAGGGATGGGCGGGCGTTACCTTACTTCCGAGAGTTGCGTATTCTGCTTGCGCCTGTTGTAGGGATGTTCGGAGTTGTCGGGTGCCCTCGTCGTCGGTAACTGAAAGATCCTCTACCTTTTTATTTTGGACCTCAGCGAGAAGACTCTCAGTTTTAATTCGACGTCCCGTCGCCTCCGCTAACAGGGAGGAGAGCGATTCGATCTGCCGCGCGTTCGTGATCTGCGCTGAGGCGTCTCCCACCGCGAAGATCTTGTTGTTCGCCGCGTACGTTGAAAGTTGTTGCTCCGCACCGGTCACCCGATTTTTAAGATCCTGAGCCTGTCGTTGGAGGAGTTGAAGGTTGGTTGTGATGACCTCTTGTCGCTCTCGCTGCAGATGCTCAATGAAACCGAGAGCGTGAGCGTTCGCTACTCGCTGGGAGAGTTCAGCCTGGGCTGTCGTCGCTTGGATACTGACAAGATTGGTCTCATGAATAGGCGCTATCTCGACCAGGCCGAGGTACTTACTTACCACTGAAGGCTTCATGAGGTAGAGGGGATCCGAGCTTTCAACAGAGGCGGAGGTAGTGGTCGCTCGAAAGGGGTGCAGCAGGTTGTTCACTATCCTTCCGAGCAGCGAGCGGCGAGATTCCCAGTACTCCTCGAGGTCCTCAGCGAGTCTGTTTTTTGCAAGAACCTGATCCGCTAATCCTTCCAGCTTGAGTTTGGCGATAGTGGTTTTTTGATACTCAATTTTTCGGGTGTCGTTACCAAAGAGGGTTTCGGTCTGGCTCGTTGCCAAGATAGGCGCGTAGCCCTTGATCTCTATGGTGGTGGTTGCTGTGTAGAGAGAGGGGGTGAAGAGGCAGTAGAGTGCGGCGACCGCCGTCGTCGCGCACGCGGTCCAGATAATGAGGGTGGTGTGCTTTCGTATCAGCCGGAGGTAGTGAGCGAGGGAAGGCGACTCCTCTTGCGGAAGGGGAGGCCCAAGCGAGGTCGCCTGGAGTATCTGCTGAAGGTGGGCAGGGGAGAGGGCTGTGTGGGGGATCGGATGATTATCTGAGAGGCCGTTGTGATTCATATCGTTACGTGTACTCCTGAAAATGTGAACGGTCTGGGTGGCGAGGGTAGACGTCCTCGCTTAGTTTACCGGTCGATTGACGCTGACGCCGTTAAAGAGGCTATTGAGAGCTTCGACTACCTGTCGTTGGAAGAATCGGCCCGGCTCACTCGGTACTCTGACAAGGTCCCCAGCGCGTAGGCGAATATCTCGTCCCCCGCGAAGACCGACCTCCTCAAGGTCTAGAGTCGCGAGAGCCTTGCGGCCCCCTCCTATGTCCCGGATAACCTCAACATGTTTCACGTTCGCTGAGTAGGTGAAGCCACCCGCCGCCGCGATCGCTCCGATGACGGACGTGCCGGATGTCAGCTTAAACGACCCGGGAGTCTGAACCTCGCCATCAACTTCGTAGTTTCCCGCTTCTGGAACAACGACGGTGTCTCCCGCTACGAGGGGAATCAGTAGGGGACGTTGATCAATCCTTCCGAGGAGCGCTTCGATATCGATCTCAACCCCCACACCCTGGTCCGTAGGGGGATGGGCCTGCGCCGTGGCTGGATGCGCCGTCTGGGCGACGTACTCTAACGTAGGGGCGGGTAGAAGGATGATACGGTTGCTCGCCAACTGGTTCTTTCCACCCGCTTCCGAGATAAGTTCGGTGATAAGTTGTCCGTTTCGACGTAGCGGGTACATGCCGGGACGTTGCACCTCGCCGATCACCGATACCCGATTCGAGTGGTAGGTTTTTATCGATACATCGATCCGCGGATTGCGCACGTACCGCGAATAGAGCCCCGAGAGGTGTTTCTTAAGCGAAGAGATGTCACGACCCTTCACGTCGGTTTCGCCAACGAGCGGAAGAGAGAGGGTCCCCGAGGGGGATACCTCCGTTTCGGTACGCAGGTCTCCAAATCCGTAGACGTCGACTGATATGATATCGCCCGGCCCAACCGCGTAGCCGTTGATCGATTGGCTTGCGGTGAGTAGGTAGGATCGGTCGGAGATAAGGCGCTGAAGGCGATCGGTAAGCGCGCGCTCATAGGCGTTGAACTCCTCCTCGGAGCCAAGATGAGCGTTGATTGACGAGCCGTCGCTTCGGTCTTTCTCAAGCTCCTCGCGAGAGGGGGTATACTTGATGCACCCGTGGAGGAGTAAGCTTATTGCTACGAGGAGCATCAAGCCTGGGAAGCGCGTGGGGAGGGGAGAGTGGGTCGAGGATGTCATGAGCGAACTATGACAAGAGAGCACATGCATGACGCTGCGCTCGGTCATTCCCCGATACGAAAAACCCTCCTCGGGCCGGCTTTTTGGGTGCTCACCGTGTTGTCAACATTGCGTTCCCATCCGTTTGCCATCACAATGCACACTGTTAGCAAAGAGGATATACGCATCCATGAAAAAAGTTCTCGTCACTGGCGCCGCTGGATTTATCGGTTCCCACGTTTCGGAGGCGCTGCTCGCCCGTGGGGATTCGGTTGTAGGGATCGACAACCTTAACGACTACTATCCGGTCGCGTACAAGAATCGTAACGTTGACGTACTCAAAAAAAATCTGAACTTTCATTTTGTGCACGGGGAGCTTGAGGATGGGATGCTCCTTGAGGAGATCTTTCAAAAGCACGGCATCACCCACGTCGCGCATCTAGCCGCCCGAGCGGGGGTTCGTCCCTCGATTGAGGATCCCTACATGTACGCGAGCGCGAACGTCGCTGGCACTCTAACCGTCCTGGAGGTCGCTCGACGCCACCAGGTGGAGAACACAGTGCTTACCTCCTCATCCTCGGTGTACGGCAATTCGACCAAGATTCCATTTCGAGAGGATGATTCCGCGACGGATAGACCGATCTCACCGTACGCCGCGACCAAGAAGGCGACCGAAGTCATGGGGTACACCTATCACCACCTCTACGGGATGAATGTGAACGTCGTTCGTCCCTTTACCGTCTATGGTCCTCGCGGGCGACCAGATATGGCACCGTGGCTCTTTCTCGCCGCCGCTCGGAACGGGAAGCCGATCAAGAAGTTTGGAACTGGAGAGACCCGTCGGGATTACACCTTCATTCGTGATTTTGCCCAGGGCTTCGTGAGCGCTCTCGATCGGCCCTTAGGGTATGAGATCTTCAATCTCGGGAACTCCTCAACGGTTTCGCTCAATGAGGTTCTCGATATCATCGAGCGTGTGACCGGCAAGAAGCTCATTATCGAGCAGTATCCGCCACAGCCGGGAGATGTCGAGTTAACGAACGCTGATGTGTCGAAGGCTCGTGGATTATTGGGGTATTCGCCTACCACCTCCTTTGAGCAGGGGATGCGGGAGTTCAACGATTGGTTCGGGGCGAATGTGTAGCGGGTGGGCGCACAAACGCCGCATGTCGGGGCAGTTCGCGTTTCTCTAGAAGCCATCTCAGAAATACCATGCAGGCGAGGCTCTGCGAGCTAGGAGAGCGCGAGAATGCAGGGAGAAAACGCGCGCAGGTGTATCCGCTGCGATACAGCGAGCACGTTTTCTCCCGAAGACGACGCGATC
>JAIXQT010000223.1 GCA_027485595.1 Pseudomonadota bacterium
TCGGGCGTTTCGGGGATCACTTACATCGAAATTCGAGATGTCGCTTGAAGCGACAATAACGGACAAAACGCTCAGAGTGTTTGGTGATCGTCGAGAGTCACCACCGATGATAGCGTCTCGAACAGCTACGGGGTGTTCCTGGTCTCTGTACCCTTTGCGGATTCGCGCTTCGAGCGCCAAGAGGGTGGAGTGAACGGTCCGGGCCCACTCTCGCACCCGAGGGGGGACCTCATGATTACGATCTGAGCTATCTTGAGTTGTCTGGTTCGTGAGCTCGGGGAACTTTCGCTCCAACGCTACCCTCGCGTTAGCTGCCGCTTTTTGAACGCTCATAAACTGAAGGGATGCGCTGATGGGTCGCGTATTGAGGGTTCCCTCTTTGAGGCGCTCCACGAGGGGGTCGATAGAGGGAGCGATAGCGCGCAGAGTGTCGATCATCGACGCCTCAACCTCGAGTGAGGGTTGCGTCACGCGAGGCGCTAATCGAGGAGTAGATGTTTGAACAGCCGAACTCATAACTACTGGTGCATTCTCGAAAGAGGTCGATCAGTTTAGCGAAGCCCGCTATGTAAAAACAAGGGTTATAGAACGATTTTATGCGCTTTATGGACTACCTCGCACAGGGAGGCAGAGCCTTAGGCGTTTGCAAAATCAACTTTGGCGCCGGCAACTGCAGGTTCGTAGAGAGCATCGTCTTAGCCCCACGAGCTTAACGCGTAGCCTCGCTAGGAAGTTGGTTTTTGCGCACTCTTACACATATTTCCCTCGCAACCGAGCGTAATTAAATCACTCTGATTTCTCATCTGAGGGGCGAGGTAATTCTCGGCAACCTGCTAGAATTACGTGGTTTTTGGTCGTGCTGTTATCGGCGCATCGTAGGTAACGGCATCGCTCAGTGCGGAAGGTGCTGCATGGATCTATGGTCTCCCAGTGGTGTAGACTGAAATGACCCTTGGAACCGGTGAGGATGTTTGTAACGTGTCGAAATCACGATCGAAAAAAGCTCTTGTGAAGCCACAAGCCGGAACCCCCGACAGCGAAGCCGTTGAGGTGATTGAGGCAGAGGTCTTGCCCGTTGAGCTGTCAGCATCCAGGGGGAACGATGAGGAGCTTCCGGAGGTCATCGAGCTCTCGGGGGATGAGTCCACCGAGAACGATGAGTCCGCCGCCGACGACGAGTCGCGGTCGAGCTCCCTGGTGCCCTACAGCGCACTGGACGCCTACCTTTCAGAGATTCGTCGATTCTCTCCGCTCTCTCGAGAGGAGGAGTACGCCGTCGCGTTGGAGTACCGCAAGACAAAGAGCCAAGAGGCCGCCAAGAAGTTGGTGTTTGGTTCGTTATGGCTTGTTGTGAAGATCGCACGAGATTATGAGAAGGTCGCGCGCAATGTTCTCGACCTCATTCAGGAGGGAAATATCGGACTGATGGAGGCGGTTCAAAACTTCGACCCGTATCGGGGCGTGCGCTTCCCGTCCTACGCTGTGTGGTGGATTAGAGCCTATATCATTCGATATATCATCGCGAATTGGCGATTAGTTAAGATCGGCACTACACAGGCCCAACGGAAGCTCTTCTTTAACTTGAAGAAAGAGAGCGAGCGATTGGAGAGAGAGGGGATCTATCCCTCTCCCAAGCTCTTGGCGGATCGCTTGAATGTACGGGAGGGTGATGTCATCGAGATGTCGCAGCGCTTAGGAGGTCCCGATCTGAGCGTCGACGCTCCCCTCCACGATGAGTCGGATTCTAACCTTCTCTCCCTCCTTCCGAGTGGGGAGGAGTCGGCAGAAGAGACGATAGCTAAGCGAGAGCTCCACGAGGCGCTTCAAGGGGCTATAACGGCTTTTAGAGAGACCCTTACCCCAAAGGAGGTTCGCATCTTTCAGGGGCGGGTGCTCGATGAGGAGCGTGTAACCCTTCAAGATCTCTCCGACGAGCTCTCAATCAGCAAGGAGAGGGTGCGTCAAATTGAGAATAGGCTCCGTGGCAAACTCAAAGAGTTCGTTTCCAGCCGTCTCGGATCAGAGCTCAGGGAGTGGGTAAGCCCTGGGGACGTCGATTAAAAGTCACAAAGAGTGCGCTTGATGTGGGTTGGGGCGATGTTTCCGCCCGGTTGCATGGCTAAACCGGGACCCCTGGTATATAGTTCCACGGGGCGAAGTGTAAGTTTCGATTCGTATGGGCAAAGTATTTATCAGCCTCGTCATCGCGTTTATTGTCTGTGGTGGTGCGCTCGTCTATCAGGCGACTAGGGGTACAAGCTCACTCGTGCTTTCTCCCTCAGAGGTGCTGTCGAAGGGAGCCTCTCGCGACTTAAAACGAATTCGAGTGGGTGGTCGCGTGGTGGACCCGATCACCTATCAAACTGAGCCCCAGATGGTCCTCTCGTTCCGAGTGAAGAATCCGACCGGAGGAGAAGAGGTTGTGCCAGTTGTCTACAAAGGCTTAAAGCCCGACATGTTTGCGGCAGGTCGTGATGTCTTGATCGATGGTGACTACATGGGTGGCTCGATTCAAGCCGCTAAGCTTCAAACTCAGTGTCCCTCGAAGTATGAGCCAGTGGTACCGGGAGCTGCTCCGGCTGAGGGTGGCCAGCCCGCTCAGATGAATGGGGCCGCTCAAATGATAGGTCAGTAAGTTCCGTTTCCGTTTAGTAAGGAGTTCGCGTGATCGAATTTGGTCAATTTGCCTTGTGCATAGCGTGGATGCTCTCCGTTGGTGTTGTGATTGGCGGAGCGTATGTCGGTTCGGGCGCGAGAGCGCTGCCGTCTCGTCTTGAGTCTCTTCGCAGGGGAACCTTGCTGATCGCCGCGACGTTAGGGCTTGCGCTTGTAGCCCTGGGATACGCGTTCGTGACGAACGACTATACCGTTCAATACGTCTGGCAGTACTCAAACCGAGACATGCCGTGGATCTACAAGATCACCGCCATCTGGGGTGGTATGGATGGTTCGATGTTGCTGTGGTGCTTCCTCGTCGCGCTCTTCGCCGCGTGTGTCGCACTGCGCTCGTTGGTCTATCCGCGTGCCCTCGTTGCGTGGCTCTTTAGCTTCTTGAGCTCCTCAACGCTCTTTTTCACCTCAATTACCCTCTTTTTGACGAATCCGTTCCGATACCTGAAATCACCTGTCGCCATGCCTGATGGAAACGGACTCAACCCGCTCCTGCAAAATGAGTACATGGCGATCCATCCACCGATGCTCTACCTGGGGTTTACTGGCCTCGCCGTGCCGTACGCATTCTGTATGGCCGCGCTCGCCTCAGGACAGATGTCGAATGATTGGATCCGCCTCACCCGTCGTTGGACCCTTATCGGATGGACCTTTCTCACCGCGGGGATCGTCCTTGGTGGTCACTGGGCGTATCTTGAGCTTGGATGGGGTGGCTTCTGGGCGTGGGACCCTGTTGAGAACGCGTCATTCTTGCCGTGGCTCACTGCCACAGCCTTCCTTCACTCTGTGATGGTACAGGAGCGGAAGGGGATGTTGAAGATCTGGAACGTCTTCCTGATCGTACTCACCTACGCGCTGACCGTCTTCGGCACGTTCCTGACCCGTTCCGGCATCGTGCAGAGCGTGCATGCTTTCGCGTCGACCGATATCGGCTGGACCTTCCTCGTGTACCTTTCCGCGATCGTTCTTGGTGCTCTTGGCTTATCGATCTATCGCCGCGCTGAGCTTAAACCGGATCGTGCGATTGAAAGCTTCTTCTCCCGCGAGGCGGTGTTCCTTCTGAACAACCTTGTGCTCTTGAGCATCTGCTTTGCGGTCTTGTGGGGCGTGATGTTCCCGGTGTTCTCTGAGGCTGTCACAGGAGTGAAGCAAACGGTTGGAATCCCGTTCTTCAATGCCGTGAACGTACCGCTCTTTTTGGCCCTTATCCTTTTGATGGGAGTGGGGCCTTCGATCGCGTGGAAGCGCTCCTCGCTGCCTCAGCTCCTGCGCTCGTTCGCGATTCCGTTCCTTCTCGCCTTCGTCGTGGCTGTCGCTTTGGTGTTTGCCGGTATCGTTGAATTCTATCCAGTGCTCGCGTACGCAATCTCCTTCTTCGGATTGATGACGATCCTCGGAGAGATGAATCGAGGGCTCGCCGCGCAGAAGAGCATTACGAACGCGAGTACCTGGTCCCCCTCAAATGTCGCGACTCTCTGGCGTAGACAACGTATCAAGTACGGCGCACATGTGATCCACTTTGGCGTTTTGCTCATGACGGTCGCCATCACGGCGTCGATGGCGCATAAGATCGAGCGGGAGTTTACCCTCGGTCCAGGGGAGCGTTTTGAAATTGGCCGATTCTCCCTTGAGCTGAATGAATTTCACGAGGAGCGTCAGGCTAACTACGACGGGATTCAGGCTCACGTAACTCTGCGGGCACTCACCGATGAAAAGCCTCTTGCGGTGCTTGCGCCAGAGCTTCGTTTCTACCGCAAAAACAAGGAGACTACGACAGAGGTTGCTCTCCGAATGGGTCAACGAGAAGATGTGTACCTCGTGCTTGCCGGTATCGACGAGACGGGAACGAAGGCCTCTATGAAGATCTTCATCAACCCGCTTCAGGTATGGCTCTGGTATGGGGCTGTCATCATGGTTCTCGGCGGTGTCATCGTCGCGATACCTGCCCCTCGTGGAGCTCGGGTACGTGATTCTCAAACCACTAAGGTCGCGCAGTCTGTATGAGTATCGGAATAGTTGCATCTCTTGTCCTTTCCCTCCTCGTGGTGTGGTACGTCTTGGGGCCACTCTTTGAGTCCGCGTTGCCAAACTATGGTGCGGCGGTGCAGCCAGGCACCCTTGGTCCTCTCCTGGATTCTAAGGAGAGGGCGTTGCGCTCTTTGAAGGATCTTGAGATGGACTTCTCGATGGGGAAGCTCTCTCAGGAGGATTTTGACCAATCAAAGCGATCCATCTCAACGGAGGTCGCCGAGATCCTCGCGGAGATTAGAAAGCACGGAGGCGAGGCGTAGGGTGCTTGAGATTAGGGACGTTACGAAGACGTTCGGTGCTCTCTCTGTCCTGAAGCGGCTCTCTCTTTCATGTGGTTCAGGCGAGGTAGTGCTCCTTGTTGGGGCAAACGGCGCTGGTAAATCTACACTCCTTCGGGTCGCGGCAGGTTTATCCCGACCCGACTCCGGTACCGTTACACACTCCTCGGAGCGGGTGGGATTTCTCTCTCATCATCTTTTCCTCTACGGCCGACTTTCAGTACGCGAGAATGTGAAGCTGTTTGCCGCGGTCGGTTCAGGGGTGGGGGCTGATGAGCTCGTCGAGCGGCTTGAGCTCTCTAAGGTGATGGACCGCCCACTCGCTGAACTCTCCAAGGGTATGCAGGCTCGGGTTGGTATCGCTCGCGCCTTTCTCTCTCATCCCGACCTCGTCTTGCTCGACGAGCCGACCAGCAATCTTGACGAGAAGGGAACCGCGCTGCTGTTGGGCGAAATTCAAAGACGGCAGTTTGAGACCGACGGAAGGTGCACCATCCTCATCGCAACGCATGACCTCCACCGCATGGCGGCGGTCGCAACCCGCGTGGTTGTACTCGCTGATGGGAGAGGAGTCGCTGATTCAGGTTCGGGAGCCTCCGCTGAGGCGATCGGGCACGTCCTTGAGCGGTATCGGGAGGTAAACCGATGATTCGTTGGCTCAAAACGCTTGGCATACTCATCCACAAAGAGTGGCGCCTTGAGTGGCGGAGCAAAGAGCTCTTCACCCTGCTCGCGTGCAACGCGGTACTTTTCTCTGTGCTCGTTGGCGCGGGGGTGAGTTCAGCGGTCCTCGACGCTGCCACGACTGAAAAGATCTATCCGATGCTCCTATGGGTAGTCTTCATGCTTTCAAGCACCACGTCGGTGACTCGCTTTAATGAGCAGGAGCTTGAGGGTCGAGGGTTTGAGGGTTTGCTCTTGAGTGGAGTGTCGGGCGCGCAGATGTACCTCGCCAAGATGGTTGTCATGACGCTCTTCTTCTTTGTGAGTTTCGTCCTGTTAGTCCTTCTCCTCGCGTTAAGCCTCGATAAAGATGTGGGCGCTGTCCTCGGTGCGCTGTGTATTGTTGGCTTCGGCGCCTCCAGTGCTCTCGCCGCCCTCCTAACTTTGCTGGCCGCTGTCGCGAGTACCTCGAAGCTTAAAGGTATTCTTCTCCCTATTATCTCCATTCCGGTGCTCTTTCCGGTATTCCTGTGTGGCATGGAGATGACGACGGAGCTCGTTCTCAATGGAGCTCTCGCTGAAGGGTCTCCGTGGCCACTCGTGCTCTTGTGCGCGCAGACGTTCTACCTGGTCGCTGGCATCAATTTGTTTGAGATGGCGATACGGGAATGAAAACGCGTCTCAGCGTTGATTTTCCGACTTTTTCGGCTTTCGGTTATTCGAAGCAGACACCGGCCCGCGTTTCCCTAACACGCCACCAAGCACCAACCGCCGCCAACCCTCGTGCCTGCGCTGGGGCTAGTAACAATCGCGCGGGGTAAAAAGCCGGGATAGTCATGACTGACACGTGTTTTCCGGTTTCGATACTCCGCTACTAGTAGAGCCGCCTTGTTCGATGCTAAAATAATTGGGATATCCACTACACCCGGCCCCGGAGGATGGCTTATGCGCTCACTCATACTTTCCACTGGCCTAGCCCTAAGCTTCGCTACTGCGTGCTTTTCTCAGGAACCGGCCGGCATCGTCATGTGTAAAAATAGGACCTCGGGAGCACTCGTGTTCAGAGAGCGCAGATGCGCAGTGTCCGAAGCGAGAGTGTCAAATATCTCAGCAATAAAAGGGCAACCAGGAGAGAGAGGCGAGACCGGCGCGACAGGAGCTACCGGAGCTACCGGAGCACAAGGTCCTCAGGGCGCTCAAGGGCCCTCTGGCGCTCAAGGTATTCAGGGCGTTCAAGGTGTTCAGGGGCCTGCGGGGGGACCCGCTTCGTTATGTGAAGCTACTTCAATTGCGGGGGTATGTTTGGCAAAGGTCGCTCCTGCCCAGGGGTTCCTCGCCGCGTCCCAAGCGTGCGCCGCCGTTGGCGCGGATCTCTGCAGCGACAGTCAATCTTGGTCGATACGCAACGCGGGATTGATCCCGAATAACGCAAATTGGACCAATTCGTTCTCTGATAACGATTCGTCAGTCTGGGGTATTGTAAACGGAGGGACCCCTGATGATCCTTCAGCTGCTTCAGCTTACTTGGCTCCGTGTTGCTATTCCGCTACCCCAGCGAGGACCTCTGACCAAACCAGTGGAGGTGTTCGAGTAGTGCACGTGCATGATGTCGCTGACGCAAAATGGGCCACGGCGGCCGCCACATGCGCCGGGCTTAACGCGGATCTTTGCGATAAGTCGCAGTATATGGTGCTTAGAGCCAATGGTGTGGTGTCTGTGAACGTTTGGTCAGCGGACCATTCTGATAACGATGTTAATAATGCCGCGCTCGCGATTGGCACCACCGGGTACGACAATCCCGATTATACAATCGGCTTTGGTTTCGCGTGCTGTGCCACGCGTAGTACCGCGGCGTGCCCCGTCGCCGAGACAGATGGTGTGTGTGTCATCGATGTAAATAACGACGGAGATACCTTTGGAAATGCCTCTACGGACTGCGCTAATCAGGGGGGGCGTATCTGCTCCATGTCCCAAAGCGCAATCCTACGAAGTGGAGGATTACTGTCGGGAGCGCGGAATTGGACCGGTTCTGGTGCTGATAACGACGCTAATTCCCGATCGGTCGCAGTGGGATCCGGTGCGGATAATCCGACCTTTTCGACGGTGTCCGCCTATGCATGTTGCCGGTAATACAAAGGCGACCATTCGAGCTCCTCGCCAAATATTTCTCTGAGAGACTCTGCGCAGAGGAGTTTTGAGCGTTTGAGCGAATTGACTACGAGGGGCCCATCCTTTCTTTCGCGCGGTTTCTGACGGGCAGGAAAAGGGAAGGCTAACAAAGGTGCCCAGGCGGGGTCTTGGACGCGGGCACGCTTAAACCACCTGGCAAGATCACGGGGGCGCCGTATATATTCCGATTCATGAGATTGCATATCCGAGAGCAAGTTTCGGTTTTACTATTTGTGATCCAGAGTATCGTGGCTGGGATCGCCACGTGCGTCCTTGCGCCTGAAGCGATGGGTCAGCAGTGTGAGCGCCCAAGTGAGGAGACTAGAATGGAGAAGAGAGAGGGATCTGAGAGCCAGAACGTGCTAGGCCAACCCCTACAACAGTGCGGTTGTAATCCGATGACCGGATTCTATCGTGATGGATTTTGTGAGACCGGGGCGCGTGATCGTGGTAGTCACACCGTGTGCGCGGTGATGACCGAGGAGTTTCTCACCTTTACTAAGAGCCGCGGCAACGACCTCTCCACCCCAGCTCCACACTTTAACTTCCCCGGCCTGAAGAGTGGTGATAGGTGGTGTCTCTGCGTCTCCCGCTGGAAGGAGGCTTACGATGCTGGAGTTGCACCTCAAGTGATCCTCGAAGCAACCCATGAGGGAGCGTTATTGGTCGCAGGCCTTCATGAGCTGCAGGAGAGTCGGGTGAAGTAGATCACTTCTGGTTACCTCACTTCGTTCAGTCTCAGAGAGAAATAGTTGGGGAGGCCCCTAAGGGTTCACCGCAAAGGACGCCAAGGGGATCCTCGAGTGTCTGCACATGAGGTTACCGGCGGGCTACTTCGGTCGCAGAGCTTTCGCGCCGAGTGAGAGCGCCCACCAGTTCGCTGTGTATGGTTGGCTTCAGAGCCTCCAGTGCTCTCGCCGTCCTCCTAACTCTGCTGGCTACTGTCGCGAGCACCTCTGAGCTTAAAGGTATTCTTCTCTCCCTATTATCTTTATTCCGGCTCTCTTTCCGGTATCCCTGTGTGGCATGGAGATGACGATGGAGCTCGTCCTTCGCGGAGCTCTCACTGAAGGGTCCCCGTGTCCCCTCGTGCTTTTGTGCGCCAAGACGATCTACATAGGCGTGGGAATCAATGTATTTGAAGTTGCGATACGGGAGTAGTGCGAACGGGAACCCATCGTTATCCCTCTCGATCGAGGAGTCTACCGTGTTCGGTACATATTCTGAGCACGTGCTAATCGATACCGATGCGGAAGCTTGAAGAGTCGCTCTGCGCTCGCATCACGCTTGAGAATACGCCTGAAAACGGTGCGGGTTCGATTTTCCGACCACAAGAGTCCGGCGTGTTGTTCCCCGTCGTTGGTTGTGAAGAATCCCGTTCCAATCGTTGAATTTGCGTCAACGTAGATCATGGGGAACGAGAAGCTGCCGGCCAAGGTCTCTATTCGGATCGGTATACCCTTACGAGTGGTACCAAGAACGAGCGCTACGAGAGGAACCTCCGTTCCTGATCGACGGACTACGAACCCACGGAGGAACTCCGTAAGATTCTTGTCGACGACCCGTTCTCCATTACTTGTAAACGCGGCGATGGCGTCAGACCCATCTGAACCTGGAACTTTGAACAGTATCTCATCAATCCCGTCACCATCCGAATCGCCGCAGCCTAAGAGGTCCGCAGCGCCCAGCGATTTGAGAGCGCTCACTCGGTGCTGACCCTGGTCAAGGTCCCTCACGATGAGCTGGCGGGAGTTTCTTCGGAATACCGCGAGGGAGGTCCTTCGCGATGATTGAAATTTACAACCGCTGAGAATGAGGTCTCCACGATCTCCCAGTTCAACTGAGGCGGTTACGCCGGCCAGCGACGCCCGAATGTTCCAGAACAATTTGTCGTGTCGGAGCTCGACCGCCGCAACATCGGTAACGCCGTCACTGTCATAGTCCCCTGGAACCGCGTATCGCCCCGTTATTTCATGCGTCGTCCATTGGGTTTGAGAAGCCCGCCGCGTCTTGTATCGCACGGTGGTACCGAAGGACCGCCAAGCGGTTACCGACGTGTCGCCAGCGCCCATGAAATCGAGAGCTGCTGATTCGAGTACCTGTAAGGTAATGGGCGTTGATGGAGCGCTTCTGACGCCGGTTGACGTAATGGTCACCGCCGTTACAGACCGAGTTCCAACAGCGAGTCTTGGAAGGGTAAGGCTCCAAATTCCGCTTGTGTTTACCTGAGTGGTTCCTATGACGACCTCGTCAACTGATACCTCAATCATATCTGAAGGAGTTCCGAAGCCACCGATGCTCATCGCTCTCTCGGAGATAATGTTCCCGCCGGCTTGGCTAGCTGGAGCCGCTAGGAGCGGGGGAGCTATTGGGAGGGGGGGCGATGGTATCGTCACAGGAGGCGAAGTTGGCACAGGAGACGGGGACGGCGTTGGCGACGTTGCTGGAGTGTGTGTTGCTGTAATGATGGCGGTGCGTGTTGGCGTGCGTGTAGGTGTGTATGTTGGAGTTACTGTCGCGTTTGAACAGCTACTCGGTTGGCCCGCGCAGTTAAAGCCGGTTTCGATTGCGCACGTTGAAGAGCATCCGTCCCCATCGGTTATATTTCCATCATCACAGGCCTCAGCTCCTACAATAAATCCGTCACCACATTCGTTCGCTCCATCCGGGATCCAGTAGGCATACCCGGTCGTTAAGCCGGCTGCGGAGGTAAGTCCGTAGTTACTTAGTTGGCTGATGTTATCTGCTGCGCAGATATTTCCTCCCGAATAGGTGTTGGCGGCGGTGAAGTTAAAGTAAGCCCCGCCGCTGCCGCCATCAGGTGGATACCACGAACCCCCAGCTCCCGTGCTGCAATCGTAGGTCTGGTATATACAGGTCGAGCTAGTAACGGCATTGCACACGTATTGTGCCTGACACGCGTAATCACCACCATCGCAGTAAACGGTTACGCCGGCTCGATGGCTCTCTTTATTGAAGTAAATTGTTAACTGATTTTCGGTAGTACAGCCGCTGCTGCAGCCGTCGCGAGAATCCGTGTTGCCGTCGTCACATTGCTCGCTATCCTCTTGAATTCCATTTCCGCAGACGCAGGTATAGTTGCAATCGCTGATGGAATTAGAGCAGTTCTCGTATGGAGTGTCGCAGTAACCATCGCCAAAAGTATAACAGTCGCTAGGGCAATCTGAACGGTTTTCTGAGCCGCTGCAGGTGCCATCTCCGCAGTATCCGCAAGAGCCGCAGTCGCTTCCGCAGGTGTTACAGTCTTCGGAGCCGTTACAGAATCCATCTCCGCAGTATGGACCGCAAGAGCCGCCGCAGTCGGACCCGCAGTTGCAGCTGTCTTCACTGCCGTTGCAACTTCCATCACCACAAGAGCTACCACAGTCACCTGGACAGCCGGCTGTTGTCTCAGACCCGTTACAGCTTCCATCGCCACAAGAGCTCCCACAGTCACCTGGGCAGTTTACTGTTGTGTCAGTGCCGTTGCAGCTTCCATCTCCGCAGTATACACAGAAGCCGCAGTCGTTGTTACAGGTGCTGCAGTCTTCACTGCCGTTGCAAGTGCCATCACCGCAAGAGCTACCACAGTCACCTGGGCAGCCTGCTGTTGTCTCAGACCCGTTACAGCTTCCATCGCCACAAGAGCTCCCACAGTCACCTGGGCA
>JAIXQT010000086.1 GCA_027485595.1 Pseudomonadota bacterium
ACGAAACGAGGCGGAGACGACGAAAAAACCGGAGGCGTATCCACTGAGATACGCTGAGGATTTTTTCTTTGGCTCCAACGAAGTTGCAGTCAAACCATCGAAAGGCGCAACAGGAAATCATTTTTCATCACCCTGCTAGTATGGGCGATTCATCGCAATTCTATCACTCGACAATCCCTTGCTCACGCAAGAGACGAACACTCGCCGCACGCGAACGCATTCCACTCGACGCAGAGGTATCCAGGACGTGCTCCAGATGATGGGCCTTCCCCTCCCTAATGAGGGACCGCACGGCGGAGGTCGCTACCAACACCTCCGCCACAAGCGATCGTTCTCCCAGCCGATTTATAACTAAGTCTTGTGCGATAATCCCCTCGATAGTATCCGCAAGAGCGGCCCGAACCTGAGGTTGTTGTTCAGCTGGAAAGAGGTCGACGATACGGGCGACCGTTTTTGTCGCGCTTGGGGTGTGCAAGGTCGAGATAACGAGGTGACCCGTTTCAGCGGCCTGCAGCGCCAGTCGAACGGTCTCCAGATCACGCATCTCTCCCACAAAGATGATATCAGGATCCTCACGCAGCGAAGACCTCAACGCGTCCGAGAACGATGCAACATGGGTACCGACCTCACGTTGAGAGACGAGAGACCGCCGCGAGCCGAGCACAAACTCGATCGGATCCTCGATAGTCACGATATGCTTTGAATCACGCGTGTTAATAAGATCGAGCATTGATGCCGCCGTCGTGGTTTTACCGGAACCGGTCGGGCCGGTGATCAGTACGAGCCCAGTTCGAAGATAGGACCACTGCACGACGCTCTCGGGAAGCCCGAGGCTCTCAAGTGGAGGAGGACAACTGGGAATACGCCGAATAGAGAATGCTCTTCCAGCGCGTTGTGTGTAGGCGTGAACTCGCCATCGGTGCCCAGCGCCGGCGTACGAGGTGTCAATATCACCCCCTCGTGCGAATGAATCCTGGAGATCCTCTGCCAGGAGGATGTGCATAAAAGCAGTGAACGGGGCGCCCGATATCGGCTGGGCATCCAGTTCCACAAGGGCTCCGTGTATCCGTCCGATCGGAGGCTCTCCCTCCACGATATGGAGATCCGAAACGTGGAGATCAACGGCCCTCCGAAATATCTCGTCAGGTGTCACAGACGATCCTCCTTGAAAAGGAGATAGATTCGAGAGTAGTCAACGAAAGTTGCGGATTTTTTGCCTCCCTCTTCGGGAAAGATGCAAAGAAAAACCGCCCCTTGCTCCAGGTGGACGCTACGCCGCGGCGAAAACGGGATATAGGCGACCAATCGGATGACCTTACTTTACGCCCCGCAGCGTCGGTCGTATGATGGCCGTTCGGTCTCCCTCTCGGGGTCACGAACTCAACCTACGATATGACCCCTAGCTCACTCGCACACGCTCGGAAGATTCTTGGTCTGCACGGCTCAGCCGCGGGGTGGTTCCTTGCTCGCGAGGTGCGTAATCACCCTAAAGCGCTCATTATCTGCGCGGATCGAAAGGAGGTCGAGGAGGTATTAGAGGACCTTCGTTTCTTCCAGGGTGCTGACGGCGTATCCGTCTTCCCATCGTGGGAGACCCTCCCGCTCGAACCCGTATCGCCGGGTGTTGAGATCTCAGCGCAGCGGATACAAACGCTCTACAACATCGTCCACGCTTCATCGTTCACCGTAGTGACCTCCGCCGAGGCTCTTGTACAAAAGATCATCCCCCCAGACTACCTTGAGCAACTGAAGGTCGACATTCACGTTGGCAGCCTTATCAATCGAGATCCCTTCGTCGCCACCCTGTTGGACGGCGGATTCAACACCACGAGGAGCGTCACCCGGGTAGGAGACCTCGCCGTTAAGGGCGCTGTTATCGACCTCTTTCCTGGAAACACACCCCATCCAGTTCGTATTGAGTTCGAGTTTAACAAAGTAGTCCGTCTCGTCACATTCGACTCTGAGTCTCAGCGCTCGCTCGGCGAGCTCTCATCCGTGTCGATCCTTCCGGTCAAGGAATTTCCCCTTCCCTCCTGGTACGCTAACGCGCGAGAACGTATCACCGCGACCCTCAAGGAGCGCGCGATGACGATCGGCACCCCCCTTCGTGAGGTTGAAAAGGTTCTCCAAGCCCTCGATCAACGAGCGGAATACCCGAGCCTTGAGCTGCTTCAGTACATCTTCGCGCCGAGCGTAACGAGCCTCATGCAACTCCTGCCGAAGGATACGAGGGTATTCACCTTGGACTCTCACAGGATTCAACGATCCCTTGAGGAGTTCCTCGAGAACGCGCACGACCGCTCAGCTCGCCTGATTGATGAGCAGCACCTCATTCCGAAGGTCGATGAGGTTTTTTTTGATTTTGATACCACGTGGCGCGAGATCGCTGAGGTTACCACCTGCGATGTTGGGGGTATCGACGACTCCACGACGCGTGACACCCATGAGAACCTTCGAACGGAGAGTCTCCTCGATCTAGCCACTCAGATGAAAACGGCGGTGGGAAGTGGGAGCGCGTTCCAACCACTCAAAGAGTTCCTCGACACCTGGCGTCGTAAAAAATTCTCAATCGCCTTCTGTGTCGGCTCTCGCTCTCGCGCACACCGTCTGCAAAGCATCCTTCTCGATATCGGCACCGACGCCCCTCTCAGCGACGCGAACGCGCTGGGGTGGGTTACCACTCGACGCCCCCCGGTAGTTCTCCTCGTCGGGCACCTCCATGCCGGATTCAGGCTGCTCGATGAGAAGATCATTTTTATCTCAGAGAATGAGATATTCGGTGAACGATCGTACCGATCGGGCACCGCGCCACGTATCAGCGCAAAACGGCTCTTGAGCTCCCTCTCCCTGCTCAAGGAGGGTGACCACATCGTGCACTTCGATTATGGCGTGGGATTATACCAGGGGCTGAAGCATCTTACGGTTGAGGGGGTGCTCGGTGATTTCCTCCAGATTGAATACGCAGATAGCCGCCTCTATCTTCCCGCGCACCAGATCGGAAAGATCCAGAAGTTCGTTGCGGCGGAGGGACAATCCCCTCGAGTCGATAAGCTTGGCTCTACCCGTTGGGTCAACACCAAGCAGAAGATTCGCGACTCTATCGTTACCCTTGCCGGCGATCTCATACGGCTGTACGCCACACGCACCGTTGTAAAGGGATGGCGCTACGAACCGCAAGGAGCTGAGGATGAGCGATTCTCGGACACCTTCCCCTACGACGAGACCCCGGATCAACGCAAGGCGATTGAAGAGACCCTTTCAGACCTCTCAAGCGATAAACCGATGGACCGCATGGTGTGCGGTGATGTCGGGTTTGGAAAGACAGAGGTCGCAATACGCGCCGCGTTCAAAGCAACACAACACGCGAGGCAGGTCGCGGTGCTCGTGCCAACCACGATCCTCGTCGAGCAGCACAAGAAGAACTTCGCAGAGCGATTTAAGGGGTATCCCGTTAAGGTCGCGGCGGTGAGTAGATTCTACCCACCCGAGGAAAACCAAAAGACCCTTGAGGCGCTCGCCCATGGAGAGGTCGATATCATCATCGGCACGCATAAACTCTTGCAACCCGATGTGCAGTTCAAAGACCTTGGCCTCCTTATCATCGATGAGGAGCACCGTTTCGGCGTCAAACAAAAAGAACGCCTTCGCGCCTATCGCAGCAACGTCGATGTTCTGACCCTGACAGCCACCCCTATTCCACGAACGCTCCATATGTCCCTTCTTGGCATCCGGGATATCAGCCTCATCCACACCGCTCCGATCGATCGAAAGGTCGTTCATACCTACATCGCCGAGCGTGACGACGCGCTCATTC
>JAIXQT010000079.1 GCA_027485595.1 Pseudomonadota bacterium
ATCGGGAGGGCGACCATTCCTGGTCGCCGAGACATGTCCTCACCGCGGACGGTATTCGCCTCACGCAACACGGCGGTCAGGAATGACCGCCCTCCCGAAACGCGGGATAGGAGACGCTCATCTCTCGTTCTTCGTAGTCCGCACGATCCCCTGCGGCCTCACCAACGAGAACCCCTTCGGCAACTTGAAGAGATCTGTTGTAAGCGACCCTCTCGAAAGAAGTCGACGAGACACCATACGCGTCGAGCGGTTTGCCCAGAAGATTCCAGAGACCTGTTGATTGTTCTCTGTCGTAAAGGTTCCGTTGCCGATCGTAGCGCCTCGCTCAACAAAGAACCGTGGAAACGCGAAGCTCCCTGCCATCGTAGTTATTTTTACCTGTCTACCTCGTCGCTCTGTTCCACCAATCACGGCAACGAGTGGCACGGCGGAATTCGGACGATCAACAACAAAGCCGCGCACGAATGAGTTGTATTTACTCTCGAACTTCCGTTGCCCGCTCGTGTCATACCCAACAACTCGGATGCGGTTATCGGCTCCGCGCGTCGTAAAGAGAAGCTCATCAACACCATCTCCATCGGTGTCGCCGCAGCCAATCACGTTTCCACTTCCCAAACCGTTTAACGTTACAGTGCGAGGCGTTGAGTCCCCTACATTCATGTGCTGAACTTGACGCTGTTTACTCTTGAATACCGCAAGCGAAGCACCCTTATTGCCAGTGAAGCTGCATCCTGAGATGACCGTATCACCCGCATCACCCAGCGTCGTGCGGCTTGTCGCTCCTGTAGTCGAGAGCTTCACGTTCCACTCAAGCGAGACCTCTCCGATACGAACAGCGGCAACATCACTCAACCCATCATCGTCATAGTCTGCTGCTGCAGGATAACGTCCGCGAATCGTGTGTGTGCTCCATGAGGCACTTGAGGCACGCCGGGTCTTAAAGCGAACATTACTTCCTACCCTACGCCACGTTGTGATTGCCGTATCTCCCATCCCCATGAAATCAAGGGGCGCCGTTGCGACTATCACGATCTTTACCGGCTCCGACGGAGCGCTTCGAGTCTCCTCGGTCCTAACGTAGGTCGTAGTGAGTTCGCGCTCGCCCGGTGCGAGGTCCGGCAGCGTGTAGCTCCACTGTCTAGTGGATGACTCGTCACCGCCACTAGCAGCCGCAAGAGGCACCGTCCCAACAAGGATACCATCAACACGAATCTCAACTGAGAAACCGGCAGTTCCTGTGCCAGAGACAACGAGGCGCCGTCCGCGTGTTACCACAATCGGACCGCTGCCGAAGTCTGCAGGTGTTCCGAATTCGATGTCGGGAGCAGGTGGTGGTGGAAGGGTCGGCGTTGAAGTTGGGGTCGGGGTAACCGTCGACGTCGGCGTTACGGTCGGTGTCTGGGTTGGCGTCGCAGTCGGCGCCACTCCACTTACGGACGAAACGACCTCTCCACCTTGACTCCACGTAGCGACAACCTGACTATGGCTACCTGAGGAGCGGTAGACGGAGATATTCGTTGGCGACCCACTTAAACTTACCGATGTTGGAGAGCTCCATGCTGAGTAGGGCGAGCTTGATTCGGTGTATTTAACCGTTCCCCCCTCGATGAACCACGATACGAGCGATGCGTTCGGCTCGTAGAACCCAGCCGCTTGAGAGGTGATCGTTCCCGTGACGAGTGTGGTTGCGGCACTCCAACCGCCCGCATCACTGGAGTAGCTCTTCATCATGAGATCGTTATTTGAGTCGATGTAGGTGAGGTGTGCCGAGCCATTGGCTCCAGCAGTGAGGGAGGCGGTGGAGCCGGCGAGTTGGTTGCTAACAGCCATTGGGCGAATGAGCGAGATGCCATACCGACCACCCACGTAGACATTTCCGTTCGAATCAGAGGTTACAGTTGAGACGGAATTAGACCCCATAGCGATTGGGGATGAAACAGGGGACCAGGATGTGCCGTTCCACTTTGCCAGCCCGTTGACGGGTACGCCACCCGCGTGGGTAAAACCTCCAACGGCATAAAGGTTGCCCTCGACATCTACGTGCAGATTGCTCCATACAACCCCGTAGCCAAGTCCTACTCCGAGCGCAGACCACGAGGAACCGTTCCACTTCGCTACTTCATAACCCGCTTGCACATAAAGATTGCCAGCTGAGTCCGTGGCGAGAGCCGAAACATTGCCGCCGGGTGCCTCTCCCACTTGCGACCATGAGGTACCGTTCCACTGTGCGATGTTGCTAACCGCGACGCCATCGGTAGTAGTAAAGCTCCCTCCGGCATAGAGGGATCCACTTGAGGCCGTCGCGAGTTCGGTCACAGGACCATCGAACCCCGTCCCTAACGACGACCACGAGGTACCGTCCCACGCCGATACGTAATAAAACGTTTCATCATTGGCATTCGTATATGTACCGCTCGCATACAGGGTGCCACTTGGATCGACCGTAAGAGAGTGCACATCCCCTTCGAGGCCTGTACCCAACGCAGACCACGAGGTACCATTCCACCGTGCCACGTTGTTCGCTGCGATACCTCCGATTGTTGAAAAGGTGCCAGCCGCGTAGAGGTTACCACTTGCGTCGGTAGTCAGAAGATTTACATACCAGCCCAATTCGGCTCCCACGGCAGACCAAGAGACACCATTCCACTTTGCAATACCGTTCACCGTTACTCCACCGGCACTTAAAAACGACCCGGCCGCATAGAGGTTCCCACCGGCATCGGAGGTGATGGTATATAGATCCCTATTTAAACCGGGCGAGAGTCCAGACCACGATGTGCTATCGCCGACGGTAAAGACTCCGCTAAGGTGGGCGCCCCCCCCAAACCCTACATAGAGCTTCCCACTGTCATTAAAGGCCATTGCGTACACAGGCGTAATGGCGTTAGCAGAACCCAGAGCGGTCCACGATGTGCCGTTCCACCGCGCTCCGCCGTTAGCGGTACCCGAGCCAGCGGTCGTAAAATCTCCCCCTACATACACGTTTCCGCTTCCGTCTATCGCGACAGACCTAACCGTGGAATTAAGCCCAGCACCCAATGATGACCAGGTGCTCCCGTTCCACATCGCTATTCTATTAACCGTCACGGCTCCTGCGGTAGTAAAGCTCCCTCCCGCATAGAGGTTTCCACTTGGATCGAATCTTAGGGCACGCACCGTATTGCCGAATCCCGTGCCGAGCGCTGACCACGAGCTCCCATCCCACTTGGCAACTCGATTAGCAGTTACGCTACCAGCCGTCGTAAAAGTCCCTCCCACATACAGATTGCCACTAGCATCAAGCTCAAGCGCGGCTACGCTACCACTAATTCCTGCGCCGAGTGGGGACCATGTGGCTCCGTTCCACCTGGCAACGCGGTTTACGGTCAAGCCATCTGCTGTAGTAAAACTGCCGCCTGCGTACAGAGTGCCAGTCGTATCAACGTCGAGCGCAAAGACCGACCCGTTAATTCCTCCGCCAAGAGCAGACCACGAGGTTCCGTTCCACTTCGCTATGTAAGAAGCTGCGACATCACCGGCTGCTGTGAATAATCCACCCGCATACACCTCACCATGCAGCCCAACCGCGAGGGAACGCACCTCGCCGTTAAATCCAGTACCAAGCGCTGACCATGAGGCGCCATTCCACTTGGCTATACGGTTAACGGTTAGACCACCGGCAGTATTAAAATTTCCCCCGGCGAATAGGTTTCCAGAGGAGTCAAAAACTAAGGCATAAATCCAGCCACCGACCGTATCGTCCTGAAAGTTAAACGCGATGGCCCCTTGCTCGCCCCCCCCATCCGCATTATTCCAAACTGATCCATCGAACTCATACGCCACCACATTGGTGGAGCTTTCCCCAGAAACAACCGCTAGTAC
This sequence comes from Pseudomonadota bacterium, assembly GCA_027485595.1. Lineage (GTDB taxonomy): Bacteria > Bdellovibrionota_C > UBA2361 > UBA2361 > OMII01 > OMII01. The sequence goes on from JAIXQT010000079.1 coordinate 3,862, forward strand.
CTTATCGCCAGTGGTAGGCACCATCGCCACGTTAGTCACTGAAACAGAGGGTTTACCCATCGAATTTGCGGCGTTGAATGAAAGTGCTTGATCTCCTCTGTTGGTGGTGCGGCGTGCCGTAAGGTGATACCGCTCGCCAACGTTCCCCAGATCCTTAAACGCCGCGGTCCACACCTTTCCATTGGCGTCGCATACAACATGCGGACGGATATAGGTATCACTCGCGGACGTTCCATCTAGCACCGTTTCTTCACTATCAAAGGAGACGCTCGTGCCCGAGACAGAGCCGCGCCGCATCACAACGTCGTAGGTATTCGCCTCTGTCACGACGAAGACGTAGGACGTGCCGCCAAAAACTTTATGAGTGATAGAGAAGTTCGGCGTGTTGTAGGCAAGGGTGCCGCGCGATGTCCATGCCGCACCATCGGGTGACGATGAATACTCGATCGCTGTGCCGTTATACCAGAAGCCCCAGTGGGTGTTTGACGATGAGTCAAAGAAGCTTTTGCGGGCACCCTCAGTGGTTGCGTTTGTTGAGGTGGATTGCCCGACAACGGAGGTCTGCGCATGCGAGGCCTGCGGGAACAACAAAGCGATTACAAACACGACCGCGAGAGCAACCAACACCGAGAGCGCGCAGAGGCTCTTGCGGGTGCGAGGCACACCGTTCATAGCACGACCGTTTGTCGACACCGCTTGTGGTTTCATTAACAACGGAGGTCGGCATCTTTGCGAAACAGCTAAAGAGAAACAGATACCTAGTGGATAAGGGGTTATAATTGTGGAAGATATTGTTGCAGGGTGCGGCCCAAAATAGCACATCGGGAGAGCGACCATTCCTCCCCCGTCGCTAAAGCTATCAGGGACAGGTCGGTCGCCGAGACATTTCCTCCTCGCGGGCGGTATTCGCCTCACGTAACGCGGCGGTCAGGAATGACCGCCCTCCCAGGTCACGGGTCGCACATCGGGAGGGCGACCATTCCTGGTCGCCGAGACATGTCCTCACCGCGGACGGTATTTCGCCTCACGCAACACGGCGGTCAGGAATGACCGCCCTCCCACGTCACGGGTCGCAGATCGGGAGGGCGACCATTCCTGGTCGCCGAGACATGTCCTCAACGCGGACGATATGCGACACACGCAACACGGCGGTCAGCGGTTGTTTTTTGCCATCCGCGATATTTCGGCAGTAGAGCCGTGGAACCGCTCCTCTACTCAAGGGATGGCGACCTTAAAGGAGAGCTCCTCCAAAAAGCAGTTCTCGCCGCTACTCGGAACTCGCCTCACCTCACACATCAAACCACCCTCCGCGAGAGCGGCGGTGACTCGCTCGGTCGCCTGGATGCGAACGGCGTGATCGAACGGCAACATCGAGAGATCGAGCGGGCCGGAGATCGAACCATCAGCGCAGATCTGAGCGAATTTCCATCCCACGGATTCATGGCGAAAAATCGCTTGGTACGACACCGTTGAACGCCCCTCGCTCGTCGCCTCATGAAGGCGACCGATCATATTCTGGAAGAGCGTTCCCGACCTCTCGGCTACGGCCTGCTCTAGGCATTCAGGGGTGTGTCGGGCGAGCTGCTGCTCGTACCACTCACGACGCGCCTCCTGTTTGAGATTCTGGAAATGATCGCGTTGGGCTGTGAGCGCTGGCAACGTGCTCTCGTCGAGCTTAAGAGGCGCGGAGGATTGAGCGGCTGAGGGGTGAGCGTTCATGGTGTCTCCAGGAGTAAGCATGAGTAAGGGTGCCACCGTTGGGGAGGTAAATCAAAAGATTTGAGGGGTGGCGGGACAGGTGCGGACAGCAGCGATCTTAGGAGCACTCGGCGGAGGCGGGTCCCGGTCGGCCCGTTCCGTCGCGCGCACAATGCCGACCTCCTGCAAGATCCGGAGGGCCTGTGTCCTCACAGGCCGGAAGCCGCAAACGCAGCTACATCGCGGGCTCCGGCCCGTCAGGAGACGGGCCCTCGGGATAAATCTCCAACATCCATGATTGAAGCAACGCCCAAAAAAAAGGCCGCCCTTTCGGACGACCTCTTTTCGTGAAGAAGCGGTATGCTTACCCCTTCATCTTATCCAAGAACTCCTTGTTGCTCTTGGTTCCCTCCATCTTGCTGACGAGGAACTCCATAGCTTCAACGGAGTTGAGTGGGTTGAGCACCCGTCGGAGCGCCCATACCTTCTGCATGACGTCGTTCTCAAGGAGGAGGTCCTCTTTACGAGTTCCAGAAGCCTTGATGTCCATCGCTGGGTAGATACGTCGCTCAGCAAGTTTTCGATCGAGCACGATCTCGCTGTTACCGGTTCCCTTGAACTCCTCGAAGATAACTTCGTCCATGCGGCTTCCGGTCTCGATGAGCGCGGTGCCGATGATCGTAAGGCTTCCGCCCTCTTCAACGTTACGAGCTGCACCGAAGAAACGCTTCGGCTTGTGGAGAGCGTTGGCATCGACACCTCCGGAGAGGATCTTACCGCTCGGTGGAACGACCGTGTTGTAGGCACGCGCGAGACGAGTAATGGAATCAAGAAGGATCACTACGTCACGCTTGTGCTCAACGAGACGCTTCGCCTTCTCGATAACCATATCAGCGACCTGTACGTGCCGCTGAGCTGGCTCATCGAAGGTTGAGCTCACAACCTCGCCCTTTACGGAGCGAGCCATATCGGTAACTTCCTCAGGACGCTCGTCGATAAGGAGAACCAAGAGAATGATCTCAGGATGATTCTCAGTGATCGCGTTCGCGATATTCTGCAAGAGGATCGTCTTACCAGTACGTGGAGGAGCGACGATCAACGCGCGCTGTCCCTTACCTACAGGGCAGAAGAGCTCCATAATGCGGGTCGAAAGAGCGCCGCTCTTGGTCTCAAGCTTTATCCGCTCATCTGGGTAGAGCGCTGTAAGGTTGTCGAAGTGGATCTTCGTCTTAAGGACCTCGGGTGGATCGTAGTTAACCGAGTTAACCTTCAAGAGTGCGAAATATCTCTCACCTTCCTTCTCACGAGGGGAACGGATCTGACCTTCGATAGAATCTCCAGTCTTCAATCCGAACCGTCGGATCTGAGCTGGCGAAACATATACGTCATCTGGACCTGGGAGGTAGTTGTAATCTGGGGACCGGAGGAATCCGAATCCATCGGGAAGGCACTCGAGAACGCCGCTCGCGTAGATGCTTCCGTTCGCGTCAGCCTGAGCCGCGAGGATCGCGAAGATCAACTCTTGGCGTCTCATGTTGTTAGCGCCTTCGATATCGAATTCGGCGGCCAACTTCATGAGCTCTTCGGTCTTTTGGCGTTTTAGTTCATTGAGGTTCATGGTGTAACACTCGATTTATTGTTTCTACACACTACTCGTTCAGCGCTCGTCCGCACACTTGTCGTTGTCCCTCTCTTAGGAGCGACACCGCTACACATGTGACCTACGTGCCTTGGAGTTTTTTTATCTCAGAGTTAATCGTTACAGATGTCCAGATACGTGTATCCGACAAATTGTTGTTGATTACGTATCTCTCGAACAGCCGCGCTTGCCCGCCCCCTTGACCAACCGCACCAACGCCTTACCAGCGATGCTTACGGGAAATCCAGTACGAGGGATTGAAAGGGGCGCTAACATTACCGACGAAGGATACTAAAAAGAAGCGCCGGAGGCCGTCGATAGACGTCTCCCTGACGCTTACCTAACAGGGACTTCACGGGCCGTCAAGCCCCCTGCTTTCGCTCCTCGATCGTTTTTGCGGCGACAGCCCTCAGGTAAGTTGGCTCCAGAGCAGCAATTTCCCCGAGGTTAAAGGATTTCAACTCCCCCACCGCAAGATATAAAAGCCCCGATGCGATATCCGACTCAGCCCCTAGGGACACCCCCTCAAGGGCGAAATCACGCTGGGGAGTCACCCATCGGGTGCCCGCCTTGGCCCACACCGACCCACCCAGCTCCGAAATCGGAACGATACAGGGGGCAACCTCCTCAACGACCGGAGCACCCCTCGTATACGCCGCGGCGAACACCTCATCACGACGCGCGTCAGCGAGCACGACCACCCGCGCCAGGGAGCTGTCACGCGACATAGCCGCTACGGCGGCTCCAGCGAGTGAGGAGCATCCGATAAGTGGAACCCGAAGGGACCACGCCAAACCTTTTGCAAAGCTCATACCGATGCGCAGACCCGTAAAGGAGCCTGGACCAACCCCGATCCGAATAGAGCTAATGTCGGTCGTAGCGATACCAGCGTCGGCGCACACCTGTCCTACCAATAACGGCAGCTGCTCGAAATGATCACCGGAACCCGCAGAGGACAACGCCGTGCGAATACCAGCACCGTTTAGGACCGCAACGCTACAGAACGAGCCACTCGTATCGATCCCAAGAACGTTCGCGCCCACTGCCGACATCCGATCATGCTCCTAGAAGAGCGACCACGGGATGATGCGTCGGATATCGTTACCGATCGCGAACACCATGAGGAGAAGAAGAAGGGTCATCCCCACCCGCATCGCGTACTCCTGGAACCGCATACTGAGCGGTCGACCACGAAGGAACTCAAGGGTAAAGAGCACGAGGTGACCACCATCCAAGACCGGAATCGGAAGAAGATTCATGACGCCGAGCGTTACGTTGAGGAAGATCATCATCGATATAATGGCGAGCCATCCCTCGCTCGCGCTCGCTGCGGTCTGCTTAATGATCTCGATCGGACCGCCGATGGCCGTCTGCGGATTGATGAGA
>JAIXQT010000268.1 GCA_027485595.1 Pseudomonadota bacterium
GGCTGACCAGCAGTTGCTCCTCGCGGCTCGAGAGGCGATGGAACAAGCGTATAATCCGTACTCCCAATTCTTCGTGGGGGCGGCCCTCCGAACGCTCGATGGTGAAATAATTACCGCGGCCAATGTTGAAAACGCCTCGTACTCAGCCACTATCTGCGCGGAACGTTCCGCCATCGTTCGAGCTGCTGCGATGGGGTATACCGTTTTTGGGCGGATAGCCGTGATCGCAAAGGGGGCCAAAGCTCCGACGCGCGACGCGATCTCCCCGTGTGGTGTATGTCGACAGATGCTTTTTGAGTCATCTCAGATCTCGGGAAAAAAGATCGAGGTCATCATGTCCTCTACAGATATGAAGCAAATCATCACCGCGACTATTGATGAGCTCCTTCCATTAGGATTCGGCCCAGCGAATTTGGGGTTGGATATGAAGCGATTTCGGCGCTAGAAGCTCGCCCCCGCGTGTCAGTGTATCGGCACTTTTCTTCTCTGGAATCGTGAACCATCCCACTCGAAGAAGAGATAGAACGCGACGGTTCGGTCTGTCCACCGAGGGGCATTCCACGATTGCACAATCGCCGCAGGTCTTCCATTGCCGTCCAGACCAAGGGGGACCCTCCCCTCGATGTCGGAGGGGAGTCTTTCATTGTCCGAGAGTAGTTCGTTTTCGGTGATCGTTGTAAGGCCGAGAGTCGCGAGTTGAGGTTCAGAGAGAGTTGCTATTGTTTTGTTGGTGGTAGTCACTCTAAGGAATCGAAGGTCGACCGCCCGTCCAGACGAGCGGTTGCTTTCGACCGCCACGATCGTACCACCTGAGCGCTCACGAAAGAGTTGTAATCGGACGAATGAATCTGGACATATCTTTAAGGTGAGGGAGGTCGGACTTTCATCCGCGATGCCCCATGACGTACAGCTGAAGGTCGCGTTCGGATCAAACGTGGACCCGAGTACCGACCGCTTGTCATCCTCTGACATCTCATCTTCTGTATAGAAGGTCACGGCTGGCGCTTGAGAGAGGAAGTCGCGGGGGGAGTACTCCGCAAAAGAGATAGCGGGCACAAACACCGCGAACCCTAGGTTTCGAAGGAAGGCTTTCATAGGGACCCTAAATCCAGGGCAACGTAGCACTTCGTAAGCTCAGGTCTTACGCTCGTTCAGGGGCTATTCGATAGTTTGATGCGATAGTTGCCTCTTTTGGCAAAGCTGCCGGGAAAGGGCACGATACCAGTGACTTGCCGACCAGGAGACGGTCGTGTCGCACGGCTGTTCCCTCTGACAGGGGGTTATTAAACGGATTTGTGGGGGAGGGGGCTTATCGGGTACACTGAACACTGGGTGTTTAACCCCGTAACTCCGAAAAACTCGATTATTCTCTATGCCAGTAGGACTCGTAGCTACCTCTGAATATATCCCTAAACGCGAGGGGCTTCTTGTCCGTATCGACATGTCGGACTACCTCATCGACTACTATCTTCATCGAAAGGATGTCGCCCCCGATACCAAGGCGGAACACGACGAAAAGCTCAAGGAGCTGATAGCCTGCTTCGCCATCCATCTTGCGGCTCGAACTGCGCGAGAGACGCACGCGTGGACTGTGCACATTGCCGCCGCCGAACCATATTCTCTCTTTGTCACTGGTAATACCGGAGAAATTGATGAGGAGGGGGTCGCAAAGGGATACATCGTCGGGCATATCCTCACAGATCACATCCGACGAACCGAGGTGAACTCAATACACGCGCAGTTTACGAACCGCGGTCAAACCTTCACCAGTCTGGTACAGTGCGATAACTCCGACATCAGAAAGATGGTCGAGCAGTTCTACACACAGAGTGAGCAACATCCGCTCCGTATTCAGCTCTCCACCACTAGCGACACTGCGGTTGGTCTCGTGGCCCTCCCTGAGTATGACGAGGAATGGATTCAATCGGTTGATTTGAACTACGCGGCGGAGAGTTCTGACGTTCCGCGAAACCCGATGCGCACCTGCGAATTCGCTTTTGTATGCGATTGCTCGCCAGAGAAGTTGATGCCGTTCTTTCGCTCTCTTTCTCAAGCGTCACTTGATGAGCTGTATGGAGAGGACCAGGAGCTTCAAATATCGTGTCCTCGGTGCGGCAAACAGTTTGAAATTAGGCGCACGGAGTTCACTCCTGAACAATAAATCCTGGACGATCAAGTGGTTAGTGAGGGGTTAAGTTTTAGTGGCGAACAGCCGACGTTCCCCCCATGGGGAATGATTCAGTAACAATGCTGTTCACCGGGATGGCTCTTGGGGCGGGAGCCTTTCTGTTCTTGTGGACCCTCTTCTCCCTGGTCGGAGGAAAAGGCGGCTTGTCCCCACTCGGGTTATTGCGCGGAGGCATAAAGAGTCGCGCGCACTGCGAGGCGGCCCACGCCCTCGAAGAGTTTAGCGCGGAGCTTGAGTCAGTTCAGCACAAATTCAATATCCTCGCTGGCTATATCACCGAATACTTTAATACCTTCCAAGCCGCTGGATGGGAGGATCTCCGGGTGCTCCTTGATGATCTTCAGCTAACCGAGGATTCTTTAAAGCTTCTGCTTGAAAGTCGACGGTATCAGGACGTCAAAGAGATAAGCCGCTATTTGATGGGACGCCTAGACGACGCGGATAGAGCTGATTTGCTGCAACGATATGATGGTCTTGAGCCACTTCGAGATTGGAGACAGGTGAGCCACGCCGCGCTTCTTCGCGTCGTTCGCGCCTCGATGGATTCTGCTCAAAGGACTGCCTCGGTGGGGATCAGCCGTCAACGCCCGGCCAAGCCTACGCTCGTTACCCTTGCGGAGCTCCGTAGTGTGCTTGGTGACACGCGTTATTAGTTTTCGTACTGTCCACTCGGTAGGTCTTCAGTCTGGCTAAGCTTTAGCAGGGTGGTGAAAAATGATTCCGTCGTGAGCATGTTGAGGGTTTAGGCGAAACGAGGCGGAGACGACGAAAAAACCGGAGGCGTATCCACTAAGATACGTTGAGGATTTTTTCGTTGGCTCCAACGAAGTTGCAGTCAAACCATCGAAAGGCGCAACAGGAAATCATTTTTCACCACCCTGTTAGGGCAGCGAGGCGAAGCCTGCTAGTAGTTTCATTGTGGACGCCGACACGTGAACGTGCGCGTGCTCGTAAACGTCAAC
>JAIXQT010000225.1 GCA_027485595.1 Pseudomonadota bacterium
ATGAGGGGGTTGTCTGTCCGCGACGCTGCGGGCCGAGGTCACCAAGGTATTGTGGAACTCCTCCTAGAGAATGGACCCATTTCAGAGCAAATGAGGGGGTTGTCTGTCCGCGACGCTGCGGGCCGAGGTCACCAAGGTATTGTGGAACTCCTCAACACCGTCTTCTACCACCCACCGATGAGAGCCGCCACCAAGACGGGCTACACGCTCAGCCACCTTCAGCAGAGGATCAGTTACATTGAGTCCTTCTTGGCAAGCCGGTTTCCCTGAGCGACCACGGATCAGATACGTCAGCACAAGGCGCGGGCTACCCGAATAATGGGCACCTCCTCTTGTCTCTAATACTGAGGTACACGCACGCGGTGAAGAGGGTAAGTCGCCTTAAAGGTCTGCGACGTGCTTATAATATTGTGCGTGTCACCGACAGAAGGCGCGATGAAGGAAGCAGACGGAGCTCCCTTTTCGCTTGAGCAAATCGCCTGGCTCGACCAGAAGTTTGCAGATAAGTTTGCGGCTCAAGAGGAGAGGCTCATGGCGAAACTGGAGGCTAGGATGGAGGAGCTGTTTGCTGCTCACGAGGCGAGGATGGCTCGGATCTTCGGGTTCCAGGTCAGCGTTGTGAATACGCCCAGGTTCTCGATCCCCGACACGTTCAAAGGTAAGGATTGTGCTATCTGTCTGGAAGCTCTCGAATCCCCAAGCCCGGATGAGATTGCCCTAACCAAGTGCAACCATGCCTTTCACTGGCGCTGCCTGGTAGCCTGGCAAAGGGCTTCCACTAACTGGCCCTGTCCGGTGTGCCGTCACTGTCTCGTGGCAACGTGTGTTCAGAATACGGAGCCAAGCTCAATGAGTACATCCAGTCCGCCTCCTGGAGCCGGGCGAACGGGTACCTGGCCTCCGCCGCGCCAGTGGCCGTGGTGAAGAGGGTAAGTCGCCTTCACTTGAATCATTCATGATGCGCGCATGGCGTTGGTCAAACAAGCCTTCACGCGTGAGGCTGGGAGGGTGGCTACAGTGAACAGTGAAGAGTGAACAGTCACTGGCCTCCTCTTCAGCAAGCACACACTCAACCTGCTCTTTTTGCTGTCAGGTCATCTTGCTACGAGGGATCACGCGTGATGTCGGACGTCGCCTCTCCTGCGTTTGTCAAGCGGCTGCGCTGCTCGGAGGATGAAGAGAGCGACGAGGCGGCCGGCCGGCAGAGCAAGGTAGTCTTCGTTAAAGATTTCTATGAACTTGTAAACTCGTAAACTTGAGTCTAACGCTTTGTGTCGATCAGGGAGATTGTGTCACGGTGGCGTCGGCCGAGGGCCGCGTCTTTGACTTACTGTTGGATGTCTACACCTGCCGGGTGACTGACGCCAAAGAGGCGCTAGTGAAGGTCTATTGCACACAAACTATTGCTCGTTGGTGTGTATCGGTGGACGTCTTCGAGCGGGTTTATTACCGCATTCGGCGTGCTTGGCAACAGGACAGGTCGGCGCTTGTATCGTTCTGCCTGCACCTGCCCGCCGTCCCACAAGGGTTCAAAGTGGATTTGTCTCTCAGTGAGGTGTGGTACTTTAACTCACACACTCTGCAGCGTGCTAGTCTTTTTGTTCAAGATGCGGTGTGTCGAGCTCTCATCTACAACGACGAGTTTGGTGAAACTGCGGACCTCTGGCACTTGATGACTGCTGTCGACCCCCGGATCCGCCAGAAGTACGTGGGCGACCTCCTGTGTCAGATAGAAGATCTGGATGGGTACCGAAACAAGTACGTTGCCTTGGAGGGACTTGAGTTAGATGAGGACACTTACCACCACCTCGACTTGGCCTCCGACGACGAGTCGTTTTACGTCGTGCCACTCAACGTACAGCGTTCTTGTGTGGAAGAGTGCCTAAAGGAGTGGGTGGAAACTCGTGACCCTGACTCCCTTTTGGCTCTTCGTCACTGTTGCCTTGCGGAAGCGTGGACGGAAGACACCAAGAAGCGCTTTCATTCTGCAATTTGTGTTCACTCGTTACCGACAGTGAAAACGGACTTTCCCCCTGAACTGTGGGTTGTGCTCCGCATGGTTCCAGTGCCTGAACTCGAAGACTATTACCGGGATGAGATCGCAAAGGGGACTCCCGGTGCTTTCGGGGCGATGGCGTGTCTGCCTAAGGAGGTGGTATCCAAGTACACCGATTCCTTTATTGACTACATGAAAAAGTACGTGCAAGGCGAGAATCGGGGAGAGGCCTTTGCGGACGCGATACTTGTCCTTCAGCACTTGCCTTTGGACCACTCAATCTATGCCTTGGTCGAGGACTGTGACGACTGGAAAGACTCTGATTTTGCTCTTGTGCACCTGCTTCCGTTACCAGTGCTTAATCAACTGGCTGAGAGTTGCAGATTCTATTTCAGCGTTCACACAAAGTACTACCTGCCCGACAGCGTTCGAGAAGTGTGTTGGCCTTTTGACGATTATAGCCTTGGGGCCCCCTGGGCCCTGCCGCACGCAGTAAGTTCGGGGTCTTCTTGGGATTGCACTGTTCAAAGTGCTGTTTACGAGTCCGTTTTTGAGCGCGGGTACGACGATATCAAGGACGCCCTAAAGGCCCTTCACCGTCTGGAACTCCCTGACTCGTCGCTTCTCAAGGATTTGGAACCGGTCGTGGCTGCGTGCACGGACCCCAGCGTCACCCATATGATGCATGCGTTGCTGGTTCGGCAAACGTGGAAGGAGAGTCAGTGAGTTGTAGCTTAAAGTGCTGGTGAGGTGGCCCTCTACTATCTGTTCTACGATGCCTGCTCCAACAGTCAAGGTCTGGCTCAGCCCGAGGTTACGCTGCACCCTGACTACTCGCCTGAGTGGCGCAAACTTGTGGTGGCTGCGCTGGTGGATTAAGTGTCACCGCCACACTTGCGTCTCTGAGCAGCTACAGTGAGTCAAGGTGTTGGTGAGATTGACTTGAATTCAGCGGTCCACAAATCGTGACATTTCTGAATCGGGCTTTTTGTGGAACGACCACTTTGAGCCTCAGACTGTACTGTTCGTGCAGGCAAAAGGGCTTCCCTCGAAATCAGCAACTTTTTAACATTTCGGCAGACGGGTGCCTGTGCGCTGGCAGAGTAGGCTCGCAACAGTGAAACGAAACAGGAGGCATTTTTTTGTGCAGCAACTTTCTGAAATTTTTGCGTTGCTACTTTGCTCAGGATTAAACAAAGGCGCGGGCTACCCGAATAATGGGCACCCTCCTTTGCCTCTGAGACTAAGGCACACACACGTGATGAAGAGGGGAAGTCGTCTTCACTTGAAGTGGCGTTGGTCAAACGAGCTGTGGAGGCTTGGAGGGTGGCTTCAGTGCACGTGACAAGTCACCGGCTTCCTTCTCCTCCAGCACTCGCTAATCTGCTCTTTTTGTTGCAGGTCTCCTTTGTCCACCACAAGCAGCGGCGCGTGATGTCTGACATCTTCAGCAAGGCGTTCCTCAAACGGATTCGGTGTCCTGAAGGCGAAGAGGGGCCGCGGAAGCGGACGTGCACCTACCCTGACTGCACGACCGGTCCTGCTCACGGTGGCTTACCAGGTCTCTGCCGGAAGCACGGTGGAGGTCGTCGGTGCCACCAAGCTGGTTGCACCAAGTCGGCTCAGGAGCCTACTTACTACTGCAAGAGGCACGGCGGCGGGCTTAAGTGTCAAGTCGAAGACTGTGAAAACGCGGCCAGCGGGCCTTACTGCACCAAGCACGGAGGTGGAGCACGTTGCCGGCACGAGGGTTGCAGCAAGTGGCCCATTCATCCCGACAAGCACTGCAAGGATCATGGAGGTTACAGGAGGTGCAAGCATACCGGATGTGACCTTTCGTCCTGGAGACGAGGAGTTTGCGAGACACACTTGAAGCTTTTGGAGTGTCAGTCTGAAAACTGTTCAAAGTTGGCTGTGAGAGGCTACGAGTGCTGTAAGGATCACGGCGGGGGGAAGACTACGGTGTGCAAGGCCCCAGACTGTACGAGAAAAAGGGCCGACGCCGCTACAGGCCTCTGCAAGAGACACGGTGGTGGTTACCGGTGCCAAGAAGTGGGGTGTACTAAGTCAACGGCTCGTCCTGACGAGCACTGCGTCAAACATGGTGGTGGCAAACGCTGTACAGTCGAGGGGTGCACAAGAGCGGCGGAGTCGTCCTCTGACTGCTGTTTCAAGCATGGGGGTGGCAAGAGGTGTGCTCACGAAGACTGCGCCAAAAAAGCCATCGGACCAACTGGCTTCTGCATTAAACATGGGGGTGGTAAGAGGTGCCAGGTGCCAGGCTGCAGCAAGTCGGCAATGCCCTACTTCACGTGCTGCACTGAACACGGTGGGGCTAAAAGGTGCGAAGAACCAGACTGCAACAGTTCTGCTGCGTACCCAACCGACCGCTGCGTGCGACACGGAGGTGGGAGACGGTGTTGTGTGGAAGGCTGCACAAGTGCCGTTCAAAAGCCTACGAAGTACTGCACCTCCCACGGCGGTGGTAAAAGGTGTTTGCACGAAGGATGCGGCAAACTGGCTGTGGCTCCTACACAGCACTGCCGTGCCCATGGTGGAGGTAGGAGATGCGAAGTGGAACTGTGCTCCAAGTCTGCTCAAGCAGGTACACCGCGTTGCTACGAGCACGGAGGAGGAATCCGGTGTGCTAGTTGCGGGCTTGTCGGGGTGGGTCGACAAGGCTTTTGGTGCTGGACGTGTCGCAAGGGCACTGAGCGCGTCAAGCAGTACGAGGTCATGGTAAACGAGTACCTGAGTAGCTTCGAGGACACGGCCTACTACAGCTATCAGGATCAAGCCCTGCCCTGTGCCCCTACGCAGCGGCGAGGAGACAGGGTCTACCTGCTGCAAGACCGGCTGGTGATTGTTGAAGTGGACGAGGATGCTCACCGCTACTACAACAGAGACTGTGAGTGTATCAGGGTGCTTGAATTGCACGAGCAAGGTCAAGGTCGTGGTGTATTTCTACTGCGCTTCAATCCACTCAAACGGCTGTTGCCTGACTTACGGCGGTGGTTACTGGAGGCGTTCGTGGCTCCGCTACCTGACACGCTCCTACAAGTGGACTTTCTGGGCTACAAGGCCGAGTACGACGTGGTAGCAGAGGTCGTAAGGATTGCAGCTGAGAGACAAGGGTAGGGGGAGCATGACGCCTGCAAGTAGATGAGCGGTGAAGACAACAGACCTTCTTTGCGTGGATTACCGATCAGGGGGTGGAGGAAGTACCCCCTTTAGAGGTTAGAGTGTTGAGGTCTGAAGGGTGTTGAGAAGTTTGCTGTTCAAAAGGGTTTAAAGACCCCCTATGAATGAGATATTAAAAGGTAATATCCTCCCTCTAAGAAGTCTGGGGGCGATGTGTAAGTTGTCTTACCTCCTGTTGATCACATTTAAAAGTTGTTTACCATCCTACCTCCACACACACTAAATCTATAGTACCATTCTAGGCTATTTAATCAACCCATAACGCCCCCAGGGGAGGGTATTTCTATTAACCCAAAACGAACCAAACCCCCTGGTAGCCGGTCCTTAAAACAGGGACCAGGGCACGGGGAAGAACCTCCCCCCCATTAGAGCACGGATTTTCCCATGAAAACTGCATGCGCTTGATGCTATGACGCAATGCAGCTGAAACGCGCATGC
>JAIXQT010000169.1 GCA_027485595.1 Pseudomonadota bacterium
CGACCATTCCTGGTCGCCGAGATCGTGGACCTGTTGATGAGCGTAACGCGGCGGTCAGGAATGACCGCCCTCCCGGATAACCTTGCGTGGAATGCGATCCGGAGGGCCCGTATCCTTACGGGCCGGGTATGTATTCATGCATCAAATTGTGCCGCGACCTATATCGCGATCTAAAACTGCGGCCGCCATTCCGGCCTGTCAGGAGACAGGCCCTCCGGATAACCTTAACCCCGCATCCTAAGAAACCGACACAAGCGTCCGTAAGAGCTTGAAAATACAGGTTGAAAAGTTTTTGTTGAGGTCGGTGTTTTCACGGGCGTACCCTACAGGGAGGGCTGCTGCGATGTGGCAAGCGGCTTGTAGCAACCATATGTTCGCAGGGAATGTCTATGCGACCCGTTCTCCGCTCCCTTTCAAGTCGAGATCTCTCAGATTGGACCTCGCTCGCGTCACACCCGAAAGATTGTATCGTTTCGGTTGAAGCGGAGATCGGAGCTGAGGATTCCAGTGAGACAGATATCGTGACCTTTCAGGTTGCGACCCCTGAATTCCTCGAGTTTACCGGGCAACTTCCCTCGAACAAGTTTATCATTCTGAATGACATCGATTGGGAGGCCGTACGCAAAGAGATTGCGCATCGATGCGCGGCAGCCGAAGCGCAGGACTGGGAGGAGTGTATCAGGCGCATCGGGGGAACCTGGGAGATGCACTGGGACAGGGAATAGACCAAACGGTTGCCCATTGCTGTCGCGGGCAAAACAGGTCAGATGCGCGTAGGTATTGTAGAGCGGTTACAGTTGGTTAGGAGACCCTTCGTCGGTGTGAGAGAACCGTGAGAGCTCTCAGGCAGCGGGGCCCCAAAAACTTTCTTTGAAGGGGTGAGCGGGGGCGGGGCTTAGTGTAGGATGAGGGCCGTAAAGGAACCCACAGTGAAGCTCATCATCCAGATACCGTGCTTTAACGAAGAAAAGACCCTCCCGCTCGTTTTTGAGGGGATGCCTCGCCACATCCCGGGCATCGATGTAATCGAGTATCAGATTATCGATGATGGCTCGACCGACAACACGGTGGAGGTTGCTCGTTCCCTTGGAGTTCATCACATCGTCTCCGCGGGGCGTATTAATCGCCGGTGGCTTGGGCGAGCCTTTCGGGCCGGCGTTGACCACGCGTTGAAGCATGGTGCCGACATCGTCGTGAATACGGACGGTGATAACCAGTATCCATCTCGCTACATCGCTGACCTTGTGCGTCCTATCGTTGACGGAAGAGCTGATATCGCTATCGGTGATCGGGCTCCAGGGAAGGTAGAGGAGTTCTCGTGGATCAAGCAACGTCTTCAGGTGCTCGGTAGTGGTGTCATTCAATCACTCACGGGTGTGCCTGTGCGTGACGCTGTCAGCGGTTTTCGCGCTTACAGCAGAGAGTCTCTGCTTAAGATCCAGGTTCTTACCAACTACACCTATACCGTGGACACCCTCATACAGGCCCACCAGAAGGGATTAGATATCGAGTGGGTCCCGATCTCCGTGAACGCGAAAACACGGGAATCTCGTCTCATCACGAGTCTCTCAGCCAAGGTTCGCAAATCAGGGGGGACGATTCTGCGGATGGTAACCCTGTATCGTCCCTTTCGGACGTTCATGTTGTTCGCCGGTATCTTTTTGGTTCCAGGATTATTCCTGTTAGCGCGGTTCTTGTACTTCTACATCATCCGCGGAGGACAGGGTGGCCCCAGTCTTATACAATCCGTGGTGATCGGCGGTGTCTGTGTCATGGTCGCTGTTCAAATGTTTGTACTCGGTATCCTCGCGGATCTTATGGCCGCCAATCGCACATTGCTTGAGGACCTCTTGGTGCGAATGCGAAAATTAGAGATCCCTAACAGTGATTCTCGTCCGGAAGAAGTTATTCGGGACAAAGACCGTCACGTCGGATAATACACCTTGTTGCCGCACGCACGACGTTGTGGGCACTCTATCGAAATGCGCAACGGGAGTTCTTTTTGCTCCTCGTCGTGGAAAAAGATAATCGAAACGAGCATTCGAATTGTCTCAGCCTGACATTTTGCGGTGCTGAGGAGCCTCCCTAAGTAACTCATAGGTCCGTGTGAGTGTCGGTTCTATCCAGTCGGTTTTTCCCTTGTAGGGCAGTACCTTGATTGAGAAGTCGAGTCGGCCGTTGAAGGTGGAGCGCTCCTTGTTTCCGCGGGAAGAATCGCTTTTAACCCGGGGTCGGCGACATCTCCCAAGGTGGCGAGGGCCGCGAACTCCTTCTTGCGATCCTGATACCCTCGAATGTTGTAGAGTTGTCCGTTCGTCACGCCGTACCGGTCACTCATGCCGAGTTTCGCCATAGCGGAGGTGATAGGAACGCCTTCACATAAAACCTCGGCGTAGGCCTGCACCTTCATCCGAAGGGTCTCGGCATCCTCGAAGAGGCCATCAACTCGGAACGTCGAGACGGAACGGGCTTGAAGATCCGGGATCAGTGTTCCGGCTGATTGCGGCACTCCATTAAACATCGTGTTGCGACACTCGGCGTCAGCTTTGAGTGGGTGAAGTGCTCCTTTGGAGTCTCGGAGCTCTACCCGGTGCTTTTCGCATGGGCGCCCACAGTCTCGGTAGCTTGAGCCCTTGGAGAGAAACGCCGCGAATACGCAGTGTTCCATGTGAAAGGCTGGAATGTAGTGATGCGCGGTAACTTCAAGCTTCGAAGCGTCGCAGGAGTCCGCAAGCTCAAGGAGTTGTTCTCGATTGAGGTCGTAGCTTGGGCATATTCGAGAGAGACCTTTCGAGAGAAGATACGAGGCTGAAATCGAGTTCGTAATGTTCAAACTGAAGTCACCGACAAGGGTGAGCCCGCTCCTTCGCAGATACTCAAGCGCTCCAAGATTACGGACGAGGACCTCGTCCGGTTTGAGGCGTTCAATCACCTTAAGATGAGCGAGCTCGCCAGGTTTTAGGATGCGAGTGGTGGCGATACCAACCTTGTACCCCATCCCGCGAACTCGTTCTGCCGCTGGTCCGTATTCCTTGCCGAACTCAAAATCGAGGAAGACGGTGGAGATCGGGAGCTGATCAAGTCCCTCAAGTTGACCTAGTTCTCGGACGAGCACGTTGAGGCGCGGTTGTCCGGCTGGTATGTGAGGGGCGTGGTGATGGCGAATCCACGCTTCCATCTCTTCGTGTGAGCGAATGGGAATTGAGGCGCGAGTCATCCGGCTGTGCTCCAGGTCGTGACACAGGGAACGTCGTATCTCTTTCAGCTCCCTGCTGTGGAGAAAGCAGTCACCGGCAAGAGCGTTCGAGAACTCTGAGAGCGCGAATACTGTGCCCGCCAAGGCTCCGAGTTCTGCTCGAAGGCTCTCGGTAGAGAGTGGGGCGCGAGCCGCCTGTTGAAGGGGCGACTGAGAGCGGGCAGTGGCGATGTGTCCATCGGCGTCTGTGGCGGTGACAACGAGGTAATCTCCGACTGCGCCAATCACCCTTATGTTGAGGGGGATCTTCTTGAGGCGGCTCTTGTCAGAGAAGCTCTTACGGACCTCGCTCTCAAGACGCTGAGAGCTATTCACATAGGCATGCATCCCTTCGGTTACTTTCTCAAGAGCGAAGGAGCGACTGAAGGACGCCTTTACCCCTCTTTTGTCGGACCGAGTTCCGAAAACGGTCGATCCGATCTCCTCTTTGGAGTCGTGATCGACGAACACCATTCCTTCGCCCGCTTCGATCGCGTGCTCGGTGTCGATGGTGATACCGTCAGTGTCCACCGAGGTCACCACGCCAAGGTAGAGTCCGTGATGACTGCTCAGGTGCGCGGGAACCAGGCGCTGATGGTTCACGCCATCAAACCATCCATTAAAGAATCCGCGTGAATAGACGCGGGCCATCTCATCTTTTCTGGCGCGAGTTTGAGAGGGGGATAGGTCGCCGACGCTGCGCTCTTTGTACGCACGAGCGGTTGTCGCCACATATTCAGGGGACTTCAAACGGCCCTCGATTTTGAATGACTCAATACCAAGCTCTACGAGTCGAGGCACATCATCGAGCCCACACAGATCTTGTGGGGACACAAGGTAGCTCTTCTCTCCGAGCTCTCGCTTCTCTCCATCGACGATCAGATCGTACTGAAGACGGCACGACTGAGCACACTGTCCTCGATTCGCGGATCGTCCTCCGAGACTCTCAGAGGTGAGGCATTGTCCGGAATACGAGACACAGAGAGCGCCGTGGACGAACACCTCAAGTTCCTTGGTGGTCGCGGCCTTTATCTTGGCCATCTCTGGTATCGAGACCTCACGGCCGAGTACGTACCGATCCATTCCGAGATCTTCGGTGAGGGTGATGGCCTCTGTATTCGTGACCGTCATCTGAGTTGACGCGTGGACCGCTTGCTGTGGCGCCATATGACGAATGAGCGCCGCGATGCCGAGGTCCTGCACAATGAAGGCGTCTGGACGGAGGGGAATGACATCGTGAAGCGCGCCGACAACATCTCGAAGCTCCCGCTCGAAGATGAGGATGTTAAAGGCCAAGAATACCTTTACCCCGTAGAGATGGGCGTACTGAATCATCGCGCGGAGCTCATCGAGTTCAAGAGTATGGGCTCGGCCTCGGGCGTTAAAGCCCGGCATCCCCATGTACACGGCGTCTGCACCGTTGTGAACGGCGGCGCGCAGCATATCCCAGTTCCCTACGGGGGCGAGGATCTCTGGCGGAGAGGGCAGTTGTGGCGACATCCCCTCTATTGTGGCGATAAACCGGCTCGAAGGCAAAAGTTAGAGGGGTGATATTCCGATGGGTTAGCGGGCTTTTTTAGCGGCGCGTGCGTGTAGTGCGGTAAGTGGACGCTCCTTGGTGTAGGCCGTTGCCTTAGTTGGACGGGGGAGGTCTCCCAGAGAGGTTGATGAGTGGCTGACCTCTGATGCGACCTTGTCTACGTTTACCGGCTCAGTAGCTTGTGGCGGTGGAGTCTTACGAGGGGCGGGTGGAGGTTCCACGCATTGAAGTGCGGCGGCGTGAGCTTGATGGTAGTGGGAGGCCATAACATCCCACGTGAATCGCTCAGTGAGGCGTTCTGCTCGGTTTCGCAGGCCGATCCGCTCACGACGATTGAGCTCGCAGAATTTGTGCAGATAGGAAGCGAGCTGATCGATCGTCTCTTGGTTGTTCTGTCTCGAGCGATTGAGCACAAGGGTTCCGTTCTGGAGCGCGTCCGGAACGTGTCGCTCCACGTAGGCGCCGAAGCCGCTCAGATCTGTTGTGACGGTCGGAAGTCCCAGCGCAAGGCACTCAAGGGGGGTGTATCCCCACGGCTCGTAGTAGCTCGGGAAGATCCCCATGTGACACCCTCGCACGAATTGCTCGTAGTCGAGACTGAAGAGGCTTGAGAGTGTGACGAAGTCAGGATGGAAGACGACCTTAACGGGATCTCCCGGCGCGTTTACGAGGTTGCGGTGTCGAAGATGACGTAACACCGGATCCTCGGTGTCGTTCCACATATCGTGGGTAACGATAGGGGGCCATTGTGTTGTTTTTCGCGCAAGCATCGCTCGCTTGAGCCGAACTTGAACATCGTGGGGGAAGAGCTCCTCGAATGTGGGCATGCGACCACGGGCGGTCGCGTCGATGAGCCGTTGCGATAGGTTCTGCTCAAGGTCACGGCAGGTTGCCTTGAGGTCCTCAAAGCGGAGGTGGTTCTGGAGTGAGGTGACGTTGAGGCTCTTGGTTGGCGCTCTGGTAATGATAAAAGCCACAACTGTCGGTGGCTTCGGCATCGCTTTTAGTCGCTCGTTAAGCTGGGCGAGTGACTCGATGAAGATATCCATCCCCTTATTGAGGTACTCATAGCGACCGCTTGTGAAGAAGTACAACGTGCGGTCGAGATCAAATGAGTAGCTCGGAAAGAAGTGTCCCATGACGAACTCATGGATCCGCTCTTTGTATTTAAGGTGTAGGTTTTGAAACTCGTGCAAGGCCGTGAATTGGTGCGTGTTGAGCCCGTTTGGAAGAACGAAGTCAGGTTTACGACCAAGAAGATGTTCAGCCTCGCGCGCGGTTACCTCACTCACCGTTGTAAAGACGTGAGAGGCGTGAGCTGCGGCTCGCTCAATCGCGTACTTACTCCAAATAGTGTAATAGCGCGCGGCCTCGTCCGCGTTAATCCACGGCAGGTTCGAGTAGAAATTCGGATCGTTCGACGCGATGTAGCGACCGAGTTGGGTAGCGTGCGTCGTAAACACGGTTGAGACCGGAACGTTGAGGTGACGGAGGCGAGGTATCGCAGTCCCGGCCATCCACTCATGAAAGTGTCCAACGACCTTTCTCTCGTGAACCGTATCTGTAACTGCTTGCAGGAGATCCGTTATGGCACTTCCGAACGCTACGACCGCGTCGACCTCTCCGTCATGGCCCTCAATCGAGACGCCGTTGTCGTTCCAGAGGAAGTATTTCGTATCACCGAGCCAGTTGTAGCATGCCTGATAGTCGAGCAGGAGCGCTTGAGGATGTCCGTCGATGAGCCAGTGCCCGAAGTGACACCCGATGCCCTTTGCGGTCAGACGGTGCAGCGCTGGCTTGAGCCATTCTGGAGCTTCGCTCTTTTCGAACTCGAGTGCGCTTGTGTGCTGATTGTAGGGCCCTACCATGATGTAGTTGCTTCCCCACCGCTCAACCATACTGGGAGCTTTCGTCTTCATCACGGTGTAGATGCCACCGATCTGGTTGCACACCTCCCACGCAAACTCAAAGAGAAGGCTTGAGGTGTTGAGGTCAGGAAAATTCATGGGATGTATGCTAACCTAATTCAGCTTGAAGGTAGCATACCTCTATCAGGTAGGTCGATGAGAGGATTGTAAAACTGATAAAAAAATCAGTGGCCTGAACGAGAGCTGCATGAGATTTTGGGCCTGCTTAAATGAGTCGTTGTTTGAGGATTGAGATGATGAGTAGCGGGAGCCCCTCGGTCGGGATTATCGGTGGAGAGGGGCAGCTCGGCCGGTGGTGTGCCGATATTTTTCAGAAACGGGGGCATCCTCTTCTGATTGCTGACCGGAACACTGAGCTGACGAATCTTGAACTCGTCCAGAGAGCTTCCATCGTTGTTGTGAGTGTTCCTATCGGAGTAACGGCCTCCGTCTTGAGCGAGATACAGGGATCCCTCCGCCCTGATCAGCTTGTAGTCGATCTGACCTCCGTCAAAACCCCCTTCGTTCCAATCATGGAGGCATCCCAAGCTGAGGTGCTTTCAGTGCACCCGATGTTTGCGCCTAGCCTGTCATCCAAAAGCCAACAGACCTGTATTGTGTGTGAGGTGAGGGCGGGAGCCCTGTCCCAGATATGCCTTGGAGCGTTACGGGAAGAGGGGTTGCGAACGGTCTTAATGACCCCCGAGGAACATGATCGGCAGATGGCCGTGGTTCAGGGTCTAACTCACTTTCAAGCGATAGCAGCAGCACACTGCATGGGGGAGCTCGGTTTTGACCCCGGTGCAAGCCTTGAGAGTGCAAGTCCGGTTTATAGACTTCGGTTGTCGATGATCGGAAGGATTCTGGCGCAGAACCCTCGCTTGTACGCTGAGATTCAGATCTTCAACCCCTTTGTTCGAGAGGTGCTTCAGCAACTTCAAAGGTCGCATGAGCGGTTGATGGGATTCGTGAACGCTCAGGACGTTGATGGATTCGCGGCTGAGTTCGAGCGAGCCCGAGATACGCTCCGAGCGTTTAGCTTGGAGTCTCTCCAGGAGATCTCGAGACTGGTATAGTCGGTGTCAGAAGTTTGTGCGAACTGATTCCAAACTCGTTTCAACTACCTACAAGCACACTCCCTCAATGAGAACAGAGTGAGAATAGCCCGATGCGCATGCTTGTTCTCATAAGAGCGCGTAACAATAATGAACCTCGTAGCGAGGCTGTGCGAGAGCGCAGCCGACGAGGATGCAGAGTAAAAAGGCGCGGAGACGTGCCCTCTGCGGCACGTTGAGCACCTTTTTGCTCGAAGACGACGTCGGCGGCGTTCGCAGCCAGCCGCAGCAGAGGGGCATTGTTGTTACACGCTCATACTGCTCTTTATGAGTTCGCAGGGTGAGAATGAAGAGGGTCCATCGAGTGGAAGCAAGGGTGTTGGATATGAGATCGGGATGGTGCCTTTAGAACGATTTGCAACGGCGTACCAAGCAATCGCAAGGTAGCGAGACGAAGATCGATCATCAGCTGACTCAAGGTGGGGAGTACACTCAATCCGATGAGTCCATCCCCATCACCCGTCAAGAGCAACCATTCAATTGAAGCATAGTTTTCTGGATGATATCGTATGAGTATGACTCTAAAGAAGCGCTGATACAGGGCTCGCAATGGCGGCGTAGTATGGGCTATCTGAGGCTAACTACTCGTCGCCCCGACGCCCCTCCCAGGCGAAATTAACTATGGATGGAGTTCGGTTCAAAAGGGGCAGATTAAGTGGCTTCCCCCCGTCGGATCCAACGCTTTTGTACCTAAACGATAAGCCTGTTGAGGAAGTGATTCGCAGTGTGCGAGAGCGGCGTTTGACGCCCCGATCACGTCCATCTGTCGTTAACAAAAGCGTGACGGAGCATGTGGACTCCACCCCCTCTGCGTCACGACAACGTGCTCCCTCAAAGCGCACATCTAGCAGCTTGGTGCCTCCCCCACCGGAGGGCTTGTAAGTCTCGCGCGTTACGGCCAGCCCCTCATTATCGTTTCTGTTGATGGCGATCGAGCCGCGTGAGGTTGATATCCATAACTCCTGTTTTTGCGACGGAACCCGCTTTACATAGGGCCAGTATTTAGCATACCAATACTCCATGTCTCCGAATCGGAGAGTTAGTAGCTTGGGTTTTTTAGGAGTTACCGACCCACGCGGGGAAAACCATATAAAGTACTCAATGTAATCCCTTGAGGTGAATGTGTGCGGCTCTGCCTCCGAAGCAGAGATACAAGTCGTTAGTAGTGCAATCACTGAAATAATACTGAGAGCCCCGTTCTTCATACTACGCTGTCCTCCGACTATCTTATCGCGACGAGCCCTTTCCCTAAGGCCGGTCCCTAAATGATACCACTCTGTAATTATCGCAGTAGCCGAAAATATTTCTATGGCGCACGTCTCTCTACGATAACGCTCAATTTCTAAGAAGATCTATTGCATTCTTGTAAGTAGTTGATTGGTAGTTTGCAGTAGTTTGGCGTTTGCCTGATATGCGCTGGGGGAGGGTCAAAATGCGTAATGCTGAGTTGCAGGGAGGGGTTAAAAGAAAGTGACCGTAAGAAACTGATTAGACTGCCCAAGGTCGGACTCGAACCGACACTGGGTTGCTCCCCCGGGATTTTAAGTCTGTGGTCTCCGGTCTTTTTTAGCAACCCTGACATATTTCCCTCGGTTACGTGTCGTCGCCTGGTACACTAGGGGAATAGGACAGTGAGATAGAGTGGGCTCTCATGGTGGCTTTAGCCGACATCGTTCAAGTTGCCGAACGCTTGCAAAAAGTGGTGGATGCGGCGCTGCCGTCGCTTGAAGCCTCTCTCCCTCCACTGGGGGACGCCGGTCGTGAGGCGTTGCAACGAACGATCGCCAACGCCTCAAGCACTGCGCAAGCCGCCGCGCCCACAAACGTGGCGGTTAGTTCCGATATCGGGCTTGACCTCGTTGTTGCCAAGGTCGATCCAGCCGTCAGGATAGATCCCAAGACCTTCACAATTGATGGCACGAATGATCATCCCTGGATTAAGGAGGATCTGTCCCATATCTCGCATGCGACCACCGAGAAGGAACGTCACGACCGCGAGCACGGTCGAGGTTCGCGGCAAGCGTTTATCAACGCGGTACCTCGGCAGGATGTTATGCCGTGGGCTAACCCGGAACCACCGAGGATGCGGGATGGAGCGCAGATACAGAATCGGCATCCTCGCATGAGGGTATGACGGATGGGACTTGACCCCGGGGCATTCGAAAGTAGCCCTGCGAGTAGCGAGCATATTCATGTGCCGGATGATGAATAGGAGAAAAGGTTTCATGGTTTCGATGCTTGAGGAGGCGCGATGGGCGTGTTGAGAAAGGCGACAGACCCGCAAGTTTGGAGAGCTTTATGTCGACTCCCTCTTTGTGAAACTGTATCCCTAACCGACCAAGCAGCGCGGCGCCACTATGGTGGAAACAGCAATCTCGGTTCTGCTCGTCGCCTTGATCACCATCACGGCCATCCATAGGTATGGAGCCCGAATATCCTCTTTGTTTGGTCGAGATATCGCAGTTCGCTAGGGGCTCAGCCGCAAACAAGAGTCGGGGGAATTCCACTGAGCGATCCTCGCTTAAGGGGGCCTAGTATGGAAACAGATGCCCGGCGTTAGAAATCCCCTCCATCAACGGTGTTCGCATGTTTCGCTCACCCATCATTCCAGGGAATGAGTTCCGGTTGATTCGGGAGAAGGGTGGAGGAGATTCGTTCTAAGAGTAGTGTGCATCGTCGCTTCGTTTGTGCCCGTTTCGCCGCGATACCGAGCGCTCGTTTTGACCCGACGATGATGAGCAGCTTCTTAGCGCGTGTCACTCCCGTGTAGACGAGCTGACGCTCGAGGAGGGTAAAGTGGGAATTATCGATCGCGAACACGACACAAGGAACCTCCATTCCTTGCGAGCGGTGAACGGTGACGGCGTACGCAAGGGAGAGCTGCCCTATTTCACCCCGAGGATACTCAATGAGACGACCGTCCCATAGCTCAACGGTAAGTCGTTGCTCCTCTCGGTCGACGCTGTAAATCGTTCCCATGTCGCCGTTAAAGACCCCAGATGGATCGATCTTGTAGTTGTTCACCCGTTGGCACACTCGGTCGCCGACCCTAAAGGTCATGTCTCCGATCTCAAGGATCTCGTCCTCAGTGTGTGATGCCCGGGGATTGAGCTTCTCTTGAATGCGCTTGTTGAGTTCAATCGTTCCAACGGGCCCCCGATTCGAGGGGGTGAGCACCGCGATCTCCGCCCCAGAGAAACCGAATTTCTTGGGAATCTGGTCGGCTACAAGGCTCTCAATGAGGCGACCTGATTCCTCCGTATCATCTCGTTGGATGAAGTAGGCGTCCGATTTGGTGACGCCGTCCGGGGTCGGGATTGAGGGGACCTCTCCGGTATTAATCATGTAGGCGACTGAGTTGATCGCCGATTCATTCGCGCGCCGGAAGAGCTTCGAAAGGGCAACAACCCGAATATCTTTGCAGCTTACGAGATCTCCAAACACTCGGCCCGGTCCAACGGACGGGAGTTGGTCCTTATCCCCAACCAGGATGAGGATGGTTTTCTTTTGAATCGCGGCGAAGAGATCGCGCGCGAGCATGATGTCTACCATCGAGGCTTCATCGATGATGAGGGCGTCGTAGGGGAGGGGATTACGCGCGTTGAAAACGAAATCAGATGTGGTGGGATCGTATTTGAGCAGGCGGTGAATGGTGCTGGCCGGGGCCGCGGTCACTTGAGACATTCGTTGAGCGGCGCGACCGGTTGGTGCCGCGAGAGCAAAGGCGAGCCCCGCCCTCTCAAAGAGGATCGTGAGCGCTTTGATGATCGTTGTCTTGCCGCACCCTGGACCTCCCGTGATGATAAGGAGGGGGTAATTCGCCGCGGATTCGACGGCTACCTGCTGCTCGGGTGAAAGCGCGATGCCGAGGCTCTTTTGGGCCTCTTCGATGGAGCGCGCTACCGCGTCTCCACTGAGCGCCGGGTGCGCGCGTGGCTCAGTGCGTTCGGCGATAAATCTTGCTACAGCGTCCTCGGCCCGGTCGAAGTGATTGAGGAAGATCCCCTCGCCGTACGCGGTGAGGTTGTGTTCTGAAAGGAGGTTGTCGAGGTGGTCACCCAAGTTGTGTGTCTCATCAACGCCGAGGAGGTTGCGCGCTCTATCAAGGAGCACCTGGCGCGTGAGGTAGCAGTGGCCCTCGTCGGAGGCGTCCTCAAGGGCGTACCAGATGCCGGCTCGCAGTCGTTTCGCGCCGTGAGGGCTCATTCCGAGGTTGAGGGCGATGGTATCGGCGGTCTGAAACCCTATGCCGCGAATGTCGCGAGCGAGAGTGTAGGGATCGTTGGTGATCGTGTCGATCGTTTTATTCTTGTATCTCTCGTAGATCTTTGCGGATAAGTTCGGGGATATTCGGTGCTCAACGAGAAAGCGAAGGATGCGATCGAATTCTGTCTGCGCGGCGAGAGCTGCTTGCAGGAGTTCCGCTTTTTTCGTACCGACACCCGCGAGTGCCGCGACCCTGTCGGGTTCCGTTCGAATAACATCGAGCGCCGCGTTTCCGAACTCTTTCACAATCCGCTCAGCGGTTTTCTTTCCGATACCGTGTATGAGTCCACTCGAGAGGTAGCGCTCGATCCCCTCGGCGGTTGAGGGTTGTGTTTCGATGAGCGAGTGGAGTGTGAATTGACGGCCGAATTTCGGATGCACGATGAATGTTCCCGTCATCGTGACGTGTGAGCCAACGCGGGCGTTAGGACACATGCCGACAACGGTCAACCGATCGGGTGGGTGATCGAGCGTGACTTGGATAACCGAGTATCCGTTCTGAGCGTTTCGAAAGGTGACGCGATCAACGGTCCCGTGAAGGGTCTCAGGTTGTTGCGTCTGCTCGCTACTCATCAGTCAATCTTTTTGAGGCCGTGCCACCAGCTTGACGAGGATACGTTTGGAAGCTCCTCGAGAAGAGCCTTCGCTGACTTCGTCTTGAGACGTTGACGAGCGGCTTCGAACCACTCAGAAGCGTCCTCGTAGCCCCGCTCTATGTATTCTCGGGCTCGAACGGCGAGCTCCAAGAGGTCCGCGTCTTTGGCGATGATGCCGGCTTCGGTATTTTTATCCTCAATTTGATGCCACAGGGCGAGGATATCATCCCCCGCGTCGCCGAGACGCGATACCTGCTCCCGAACGGCGGAAGATTCATCGGCCGTGATGTACCTATTGGCGAGCTTGTGGATGTCGCCGATTCGGGTCTCGCCGATGTCATGAAATACGAGCATGGCCGCCACCTCATTGGGGTCCTTGTACCCCTCCAGCTTGGCTAAGACCCAGCCGATCTGAGCCGCCCGAAGGGAGTGGTCGGCTATGCTTTCCGGGGTTTCCATCCCCAGAAGGCGCCATCCCTCCCGCTTTACCCGCGATAATTGGCCCATTTCGAAGAAAAACTTAAGGATCTCTTTTGATTGCATAGGAGGGAAGGTAGCAGATGGGGGCGGGCTCCACCAAGGACTTCTTACAGATATAGGATCCCAAATCTTGATCTGATTCCCAACTTGGCGTATTTTCCCCTCCTCAGTTCATGAGTGTGCGCTAGTAGCTCAGCTGGTAGAGCAGGAGACTCTTAATCTCTTGGTCCGGGGTTCGAATCCCTGCTGGCGCACCAGTTTCTTTTCTATTCGAACTTGGCTGAGCCAAGATTCGGATGACGACCAGGGAGTGCCCCTGGACCCCTTAGCGACGTTTTTCTCTCTATTCGGACATGGCGGAGCCAAGATTCGAATGACGACCAGGTAGGGCCCCTGGACCCCTTAAGGGATCTACTTGTGGCGAAGATACACGAGCCCCATCAAGCTTACAGCCCAGTTTGAGACATCAAAATACTCACAAGTCGTACCAGTGTAACCAATACAGCTGACTAGAGAAGCATAGTGCTAATCGCTGTGTTAGGATCCACTCTGAGGACCGTGAAATAATAGCGTCGAGTACTCGCTCGCACGAGAGACGACAAGCTCCGGGGCCATCGGTGAATTTCAGGGAAGAGACGAATATCAACGGAGACTTCAGAAACGAAAGCCAGAAGACTCAAGCGGAACGCCTCAAACCTCAGACTGAGAACTGAAATCATAAGCCTCGTATAAAAGTGATACGTCGCTACATGTGCAGAAGTAGTACGAGGTCCCGAATATGGGTAGCACTTTACTCACAAGTAGGTGTTCCTTAGGGAAAGTCAGGACGTTTTACCGTAAAGCTTGGGCTTCGGTTGCGGAAGAATCAAAAGATCGCGTTTGAATATGCGGTCGCAGTAACTCACCAATCGAGAAAGTACCTCCAGTCGCCGTATGTGAAAGCAGGGGCGGTAAAGGTGCTAAAGAAGGGGTAAGTGGGGCAGGAGCGCTACCAACTCTCAAGGTTTGGACGGGGAGTGTCGATTCACAGGGGCTACTGAGGAGTACAGCGGTATGGGAAGGCTATCAAGTACGGAGTCAGGGGAGGGGGGGATGACACCCGTAAGTGAGGAGGCGGTCATAGAGTCTGCGTTGGGATTGTGCCTTCAGTGTATTGGCTTTTTGATGAGGAGGGGCGCTAGGCTCGGCGCGGGTCTTCTCTCTGTATTCTTTGCTTGTGTGATTGCCCTTAATGCCTACGCGGATGGGATCGAATCGATCTCGGCTGGAGCAAATCACACTTGTGTAACCACTACCTCCGCGGGGCTGAAGTGCTGGGGACTCGCGAATCTCGGTCGCCTTGGAGTCAAGCCATCAGACGCGGCTATCAATAACAGCACTCCTGATCCACGAAACACACCGCTCGATGTTCCAACCCTGTCGCCAGATATAGCAGTTGTTTCTCTTGGCGGAGATATGTCGTGCGCTGAGTCAACGGGACTCGTATTGAAATGTTGGGGAGATAACTCATACGGTCAGTTGGGAACCGGCTCGACGGAGAAATACTCGTATGTCCCCACAGAGGTAAAAGATGTGGGCGGAGCCGCATTTGTATCAGTTGGAAAGAGCTCCGCGTGTGCTGTTACAGCAATGGGTGGGATCAAGTGTTGGGGGCGCAACAACTTCGGGCAAATCGGAGACGGTTCGGCAGAAAACCGTGCCCAGCCGGTAGCGGTGTCAGGGATCGTCAAGGACGCCACTGATGTGAGCGTCGGCGACGACCATGCGTGTGCTGTGGTAGGTGGCGGTGTCAAATGTTGGGGAAGGAACAATCTCGGGCAGCTTGGTAACGTCTCCACCGTCGATAGTAAAGTGCCGGTTGCCGTGAGTGCGCTTAACCAGGTGGCGCGGGTTTACGTAGGCGCTGGGATCTCGTATGCGGTTACCTCAACCGGTGCGGTAAAGATGTGGGGGTGGGGCAGGGCTAATCCCACGGATTTCACAGCGCTGGGAAGTAACATCGCTGCACTCGCGCTTGGCGACCTTCACGGATGTGCGCTGACGCTCTCCGGAGGTGTTCGCTGTTGGGGAAGTAATTCGCGTGGACAGCTCGGCGATGGCACTCAGACAGATAGACAAACGCCCGTTGATGTTGTTGGTCTCACCTCTGGTGTGATCGGAATCGCCGCCGGTAAGGAGCACTCATGCGCGTTAAAGGCGAATGGTGAGGTGGTGTGCTGGGGCGCAGGGTCGTCAGGGCAGCTCGGGGAAGGTATTTCAACCTTGAGGGATTCTGTAACAGCACCGGAAGCGGTGAGTACGAAAGGTGGAGAAAATCAAACGGCATCGCACACGAACGTGGCTGTATCATCTTTAACAGCCGCATCATCAAACAGCTTCGTTGATACGACGTCAATAATCAGCGGAAGCGCCGTGACGCAACAGCCAGTCAAGGCGCTCTCGGTATCATCAACTGTCGATAGTGGTATGACACTCGCGCTGGATTTTAATCCGGGCACACCTAGTTCGATGATAATGCCCGTCGGTCGGACTACGGCTGGAGTGTACTTGGTGGCTAGTAATGCATCTGGGGAAACCCACCTCCTTAGGGCAGATAGCGCTGGAAAAGTTGCGCCGATAGTGCGGCTGTATCCAACGCCGGCGAGCGGTAGTACGACGGATACTACGGGACTCTTTTTTACGATCCCCGCCGGATTCAGCGGAGCTGGAGAGACGTGGTACACAGATGGTACCGCTCGAGGCACCTTAAAGGTACCGTGTTCAGGGGCAAAGTTTCGCGATGGATCGGTCCTTTATTATGCCGCCGGCAATGGCGGCCTGGGCTCTTTTGACCTTAGTTCCGGGCTCGGGAGTTCGACATTCGTAAAGGGTGGATCCCTGCAAGTTGATGCGGTGGTCGATGGAATTCCTGTTAACGTATCAAGCGACGGCCAGATCTCTGAGTATAACAGATCAGAGGGCGCATGGCGTCCTGTTGGAAAGCTGGATCTTCGGGTAACCAATAAAGAGTGGTACCCCAAGGACGGGACATTTTATTTCGCTGGAGAGCGTTCCTCTCAGGTATGCGTAGGTACTAGCTGTCGGACGTCCTACGGTTATGAGGTGTATCGCATCAAGAAGTTTTTCTTTTTCGGGCTAACTTATGATCTAGTAGATGTGCTGAGTTCGCCGTATGACGAATATACTCGCGCGTGGGTTTCCTATGACACTTGGCTCTCTCCATTTGATGGCAATAAGTACTGGATCTATTACATCCGTCCGCCCTCGACAGGTTCCGCTACTTCCAATGCTGATGAGCAGGCTCGGCTGAGCGGCTTTCAAATTCGGCCGTATAGGGAAGTTAGTATCGCCCTCACGGAGCTTCCAAAATCGGGTTCAACGGTCCCTGAGCCTAGCGCGGCGCTGCCTGGCCTAGAGGAGAAAGTATATGCCCAGAATGGCCAGCTCTATGTCTTGGACGAATATGGAAAGGTAATGCCTCACCGTGGGCTTACCTGGAACTCGCAGACAATTACTCCATCGTTGCTGAGATTGGTAGACAATCAGCTCTATGTTTTTGGGAGTACCTCGGCGGAGGGGGCAGAGGTGTGGGTAACTACGCTTGATGAGTGTCCGAGCGATTGGAATAAACGTCTCCTCGGAGTCTGCGGTTGTGGTGTTGCGGACGTTGATACGGATCGTGATGGTACGATGGACTGCAATGACTCTTGTAAGAGCGATCCGCTCAAAGTGGAGCCAGGACAATGCGGGTGTGGCGTCAAAGACGAGGACCCCGATCGAGATGGAGCGATGAGTTGTAAGGACATGTGTCCGAACGATCCTCAGAAGATTGTCAGAGGGGTGTGTGGATGCGGATTCGCCGATACCGATACCGATGGCGATGGCAAGGCGGATTGTGTTGACTCTTGCGCCGCGGATCCGAATAAATTTTTGCCTGGGGCGTGCGGTTGCGGCGTCGCAGATCGTGATTCCGATGGAGATGGCGTCATTGATTGTCAGGATCAGTGCATATTCGATGGAGCGAAGAGAGAGCCCGGCGCTTGCGGTTGCGGAAGATCGGACGTTGACTCAGACAGGGACGGTGTCGCTGATTGCAAGGACGGATGCCCGGCAGACTCGCAAAAGACGGACCCGGGGATCTCGGGATGTGGCAAGTCAGACAAGGATACGGATGCTGATGGTGCTCCGGATGTTAGCGATGGCTGTCCAACCGATAAGAGTAAGTTGCAGCCAGGAGCGTGTGGTTGCGGCGTGGCCGATACAGATACCGATGGCGATTCCATGGCCAACTGCGTTGATCAGTGTCCGGCAGACTCAAAGAAGTCATCTCCTGGCATGTGTGGGTGTGGTGTTGCTGATACGGACTCTGATCGAGACGGTTTCCCTGATTGCACTGACGAGTGTAAGAGTGACCCACAGAAAATGGGTCCAGGTTTGTGTGGGTGCGGAGTCTCTGATGTTGATAGCGATAGAGATGGAATGGCTGACTGCCATGATGACTGTGATACCGATCCTCGCAAGCAATATGCGGGAGACTGTGGATGCGGCACTCCGGATACCGACACAAACCTCAATGGCACCGCTGATTGCAAGGATGTCGATCCTGATCTTGGGAGCCCCGTTATCTCGAAAACGAAGGGAGTAGTACGGGTGGTCTTCCCCAAAAAGAGCTCTATCTCGTATTGGTACACCTCAAAGTTTCTTGATAATCGCGGCAAGGTAATCAAGAAGACAACAGGGACAGGCAGCTCTGGAGAGAAGTTAAACATCATAGTTCCGAGCAGAGCGAAGAGCTTCGTCGTTTCTTTTAGTGCCAAGGGCCCAGGATATAAGGACGCACAGAGCGGTGAGTTCAAAAAGAGCCTGTAGGTACAGACCTGCTCAAAAGCGTTAAAGGACGATGCGGGCTGCTCCGTGTTCGCCGGAACAGCTTGCGATGAGGCGAGAACATGGGAGAATGCCTGCAGTATAGTCGGTGGTAGTGCCAGGGGCACTACGACCCAAACACCTTCGAGAGCTGTGTCCCTAGGCTTACGATGAACACCGCCATGAAGGCGAGGAAAACAAGGCTTACCGGACCGGTCGCCTCAAGCTCAAGCTTCTTGATCTTGCCCTCAATGCGGGCCCCGCGCTGAGCGGTTACGGCGTTCGCGAGCTCTTGGAGCTGCTTAGTGATCTCGCCGCCGTGGCGGGTGACCTGGGCGAGCGACATGAAAACGTGGGTGAGCTCTGTGTGACCTGAGAGCCGAGCGACCTCCAAGATCGGCTCGTCGATAGCGGCACCAGAGCGCATGTGCTGTTGGGCGTAGCGCAGGAGCTCGGTCACTGGGTTATGGGAGTCGCGTTCATCAGCCATCGCTACCACCCACTTTACGCACGGGCCGATATCGAGCGAGCAGCTTACTCCAAGCACCAGTTGCTCGATCACAATCGGCATGTAGACCACGCATCCCTTCACTTCCTTGATCAATCGCCCCAGAAACATCAACGGTCCGCCACCGCAATTCAACTACTTACAAAAAAGCGATTGGTTTTCGAACCTGGCGGGGCCAAGATTCGAATGACGACAAGCGGCTAGCCCTGGAGCGCGCTGTGCAGT
The DNA here is from genome assembly GCA_027485595.1 of Pseudomonadota bacterium. Taxonomy (GTDB): domain Bacteria; phylum Bdellovibrionota_C; class UBA2361; order UBA2361; family OMII01; genus OMII01. The sequence goes on from JAIXQT010000169.1 coordinate 18,739, forward strand.
GCAATTCTCATTACTATTTCTGACTAGGGATCCTTTTCTCATGGGTGTTTGACCCGGTGCCCGGGAGGACGACCGTCCTCGGTCGCCCTCGCGTTCTGCCACTTCGAAATGGTGGGTCCTCCGTCGCGGGATGTGCTCGATGCTACCTACCGGCCCCATCCCCCCTCGCCAACTCCACAAACAACTTCGGTTGGCTCACGATATCTTTGTCGAGAATTATCTTTGGGATCGAGTTCGAGCCGGTAATCTGAGCGGCTCGGCGGAAAAGCTCTCCGCCGATTCGATCTTTCTCCACGTCGAGGGCGACGTGAGGGACCTTGTCGTTCGTGAGAGATTGTTCAAGTTGTTTGCACGCTGGACACCATTCGGTTCCGAGGGTGATAACCCGGATGGAGGGCGAGGCGCCAACTGCCGAGAGAAGGCGAGCGCGCTCATCCTCGGTGGCGAACAGTTGCTGAGGGGTCATCGCTCGCCATCCCCACATGGCCACGAAGATGGCGAGCAAAATCGGAACCGTGTTTCGATAGATGAGCTTAACTGTTCTGCTTAATGGGCTTGGTGGGCGTGTTGGTGTGGGCATAAGGGAACCGAATTCGTGAACCGCTTGTAACGCTATCGCGAGAAACATTTTCAGGGGAGTGTCAATCTCTCTGGGGAGGCTTTTAAGGAAAATTCTTCTATCATTACGCAAAGATTTCTCCTTTCGGGAATCGAAGCGAGCCTCTATAGTTTCGCGCATGAATCTTGCCGAAGTTTTTGAAAAATTTCCCGCCAATCAAAGTGATGTTGCACACGTAGCGCAGCAAGCTGGATTTCAGCCCCACGTAGCTCAGCGACCTACATCTGAAATCGCTCGCCTTGAGGCTCTCTTGAAGGACGTTGAGGACATAAGCTCCCTGAGTCCTGAGTTAATGGAGCGCGCGATTCTTGAGAAATTTTGGTATCACGTCACGCCGTTTCGAAGCGCGTTGATACGAGCCCTTGAGCTCCCCTCTGGTTCGCGAATCCTTGAGGTCGGATGTGGAGCTGGAAACCTGACTCGATATCTCGGTGAGCGCGGCTTTCAAGTTGTCGCGCTTGAGACGAACGAGGCACTCGTTGAGTGTGCTCGCGCTCGTTGTCGTGATCTGGCGAACGTTGAGATCGTGCACGGATTCGTAGAGTCCGTCGTAAGTGAGGATAAGTTCGATTTCGTCGTGTGCGTTGATCCTCTCATCGTTACGAGTGAGTATTTTAATCCCGGCGTTCAGCTCTTCGCTTTGTGCAGGAACCTTCTGAAGGCGACCGGCTCATTCATTCTAGCTGTAGAGAATCCTCTCTTCGCTCCTGGGGGAGGGCATGTTGAGGAATCCCCTGATCATATTCGAGGTAAAGGGGCTCCCCTGGAAGGTATTCGTCAATCACTCTCAAGTGCCGGATTTACCGGATGCGAGAGTTTCATGACCTATCCGCACCATGCGGCACCCCAGCTTCTTGTTGAGACAACGACAGCTCGGACGCGTCGAGTTCCGTGGGCCTCGATGGTTTCGGATCTCTACAAGTCTTCAGCAACCACCCGTGATGAGCTTGAGGGTTGGTTGCGCGCCATCTGCGCTGAGCGGATCGAGAATGCGCTGGCGCCAGGGTGGCTCATCGTGGCGCACGCGCACACAGTTCACTCCATCGTCTGGAACGGTTGGGCGGTTAAGAGTTTCGATCTTACCCCGCACGAGGATCAGATTGCAGAGCGCGTCGACGAGAAGGGGATCACCGTAAGTGCCCTTCCCCTCAAAGAGGAGCGACTTATCTCAATCATCAAGAATCTCGCGCGACCTCAGATCAACTCAGTCAAAGATTACAAATTCTCCCTTCGAGCAGCCGATAGTAGAATCGGCGAGCTCTTGAAGCGCGAAGACGTTTTAAAGACGAACTTTGAGGATTCTGAGAAGCGCTTCAAGCGAGATCTCGCTGATGAGCGAGAGATGAAGCGGGTACGAGAGGCCGAGCTTGATCTCGTGCTGAAGCAGTATCACGCGATCGGCGCCATGTGTCAGGAGATGCGACAGGAAGGTAAAGCCCTTCGAGAGATGGTGTCGGAGCTTCGTCACAAGTATCAAACATCCGAAACGTGGGCGTCTGCGCTTGCAGGTCGCGTTGCTGACGCGGAGACTGAGCTCTACACCGTTCGCTCTTCGCTCTCATGGAAGCTCTCAAGCCGACTTAAGGGAGTAAAAAATTCCGTCAAAGAGTTTCTCTTTAGTTGACACCTCTCCATTTCGAGTATATTTCTATACTCATATGGAAATGCAACAAACTGAACTCTTCGCTACCCGTCCAGTTAAAACCTCAACGGTGCCATATCTTAGGTTGGTGCAACCTGGCGAAACGATTGGTGCTCTGCCGGCTGCTGCGCCCGTTGCTCGGTACGAAAAGCCGGCGACGCCGTCACGTGTCTCACAAGAGACTCGAAAGCGAGGCCCTGGATTGAAGGCTATCGCTCCTGAGCACGTAGAGCGTTTCTTAAACCAACTTCACGGTGAGGCCCTCCTCGTAGGGGCGCTCTCCTATGACCTTGGCCTTAGGCTCTCGCAACTTCGCTTCCTCCGCGTTCGTGACGTTAACCTAACGGCGCGGGTTATCGAACTCTCAGAGGGTGCCAAGCCGATTCCAAATGCCCTCTATGAAGATCTCAAGGAGCACGTGAGTGATAAGGTGTGTGGGGCAGATTGTGCTCGTGTGGGTCAGAAGCGGGACCAGCTTCTCTTCTCTCCAGAGGCTTTCGAGCACGTCCTCGTGACCTGCGCCTCTTTCTTCGCGGGTTCCTCTCGTGAGGTCGCTAATCAGGATAGTGCCTCGGACCTGAGGATCTCCGCCCTTCACTCGAATCAGGGTACCGAGCTCGGACAACGAGTTCGCGATAATTTCTTACGAGTGATGGGGTGGTTCCACTCTAAGAGAGCGGCTCGTCGAGGGGGAGGAATAGCGTCTCCTCTTGGACTCTTCGATAAGGGGCCGAAGATCGTTCGTCGTGATCGTGGAGGGGCTGTGCACTCCTACTATCTCTGGCGCGCGGTGTACTCACGATAAAGAGACATGGGATCTAGTTGCGACCACCGTGGTAGGTCGTGGGGGCGTGAGTTAGCGAGAATTCGTCGTGATAACGCGGTCCGGGAAATCCGAAAATACACCGTCGACGCCGATGGTGCGCATCGCCTGGATGTCGGAGGGGTCGTTCACCGTATACACGAAGACCTTATATCCCTCCTGGTGGAGGGTGCTGATCCGTTTGGGAGTTACCATCTCAAGGTTGAGGTGGATAGAATAAGCGCCAATCGTCCGAGCTATCTCAGGGGTGTTGATGGGATACCCATACAAGAGGATACCCACAGGTATAGATGGGGCGATCTTCTTACACGCTACGAGCTCCTCATGATCGAATGAGGATATGAGGAAGGAGTCTGGACGCCATCCTTTTTCAAGAAGGGTGTTGAGGTAGCGAGCCGTGCGTTCTCCAGTTCCGCGTCCTTTCAGCTCAAGTTGTAGGTGCGCCCTGTTCCGAGCGAGCTCGACAAGCTCAGAGAGAGGGGGAATCGACTCTCTCCCCATTACTTTAAGGGAACGGAGTGTCGCGAGGTTGAGGTCGCTCACCTTACCCGGAGTTCCCGTTAGTCGGTTTAAGGTGCGGTCGTGAAATATGATCAACTCATCTTCGACCACCCGAATATCGCACTCGATCCAGGTAGCGCCGAGTTCAAGCGCTCGAGTGAAGCTTCTCATGGTATTCTCAGGTTCATAGCCCGAAGCTCCACGGTGAGCGAAACAGATCAGGTCGGCGGGGTGAGGGAGAGACATACGAATTTAGTATACTGGACAACCGTGGCTACCAACCAGGGAAGAATTTCAGATCCGTGAGGGAGGGCGTTGAGTTGTTGATTCGCTGACGACGACGTCGACGGGAGACGTGAAACGTAAGACGTGAGCCGGCAACGTAGGACGGTTTACGTTAGTTCGTCCTCGTGGATCGTAGTCGTTATCGAATGCTTCCCAAACACGTCATCCAGCGTACGAAATTTGCAATCACTTCTAGCATACAGTCATTATTAAGGTTTCCGAAGGGTTCGCCACATGATGTAGTTTGTGTGGTAAACTAGAGGAATTCAAATTCACCTCTCATATCGCATTTTGTATGACCTCATTCGCACCTTCCCTTTTTCCCCACGGTAGTTGGCTTGTGTGTAAGCCGAAAGATTACGACGTCAGGTATCAGATCAATCCGTGGATGGATCTTTCGAAAACTCCTGAGAAAGCTCTCGCGGCCTCGCAGTGGATGAACCTCCATCATCATATCCTCCGACTGGGTGGATGGCTTGAGTATGTGGAGCACGCGGATGGATGGCCGGACATGGTGTTCACAGCAAACGCCGGACTCGTTCGAGGGCGAGATGCGGTGATTTCTAAGTTTCGGCACAAGGAGCGCGCTGGAGAGGAGCGCTACTTTAAAGAGTGGTTCTCCGCATCCGGTTTCAACGTCCATGAACTATCCAAAGGGGCCTTTGAAGGAGAGGGAGACGCACTATTCGCTGGGGATACCCTTTTTTGTGGGTATGGATTTCGCTCGGACCGTGCAGCACACGAGGAGGTAGCCTCCCTTTTTGGGGTTAAAAAACTCGTCGCGGTACAGCTCCAGGATCCCCGATTCTACCACTTGGATACCTGTTTTTGCCCACTTACGCCGAAACTTGCGTTGGTTCATCCAGGGGCGTTTAATGCCTCGGATCTCGCTCTCTTGGAGCAATCGATAGAGCTGATTCGGGTGCCCTCGACTGACGCTGTACACTTTGTGTGTAACGCTGTAGTTCTAGGCACCGACGTGGTGCTCCCGGCTGGGTGTGACACAACCTATAGAGCGCTAGCCGAGAGGGGATATACCGCCCATCCGGTCGCGTTGAGTGAGTTTATTAAAGCAGGGGGCGCGGCGAAGTGTCTCTCGCTCAAATTGGATAACTCTTAAGTATGGCTCGTTGCCGAATTATTTCTGTCGCCGGTGGCACCGCCAGCGGCAAGACGACCCTCGCGCATGATCTCTCCCGAATCGGGGGGGCTCGTCGAGTTCAGGTTATTCCTCTCGATTCATACTACCGCGATCAGGCTAATCTCTCCTTAGAAGAGCGTGCCACCACAAATTACGATCATCCGGACGCGTTTGAGACAAACCTTCTTCGTCAGCACCTCGATGCGCTCCGAAGTGGTCATGCCGTTGACGCCCCGATCTACAACTTCGCGCTGCACTGTCGAGACAACGAGAGGGTGCAGCGGGTCGAGCCGGTCGATGTTGTTATCGTTGAGGGTATCCTGGCGCTTCACTACCCCGAGCTCCGAGAGGTTTACTCCTACTCGGTATTTGTTGATACCGATGACGACCTCCGCTTAACGCGACGCCTCAAGCGCGATGTGAGTGAGCGGGGGCGCACTGAGGAGTCAGTGCACCTACAATGGAGCTCAACGGTTCATCCAATGCACGTACAGTACTGCGCCCCAACCCGTTCATTAGCTGCGGAGGTTATGACGGGGGAGAGGTGGGATGATAGCACCATTGGCGCGTTGTGGGACCGTATTGTAGCGGCTGTTGAGTAGGGGCGGGCTTAGCAGTCTCGTAGCCACACTCTCTCTGTCAGAGCGAGTTGTTGAGCAACCCCCTCGTCTGTTTTTAACGCGGTTCCTTGCGGTCGCTTCGTAAGAAGTTTTAGTTAGGTCTTGAAAGTATAAAGATTCGAGATGTTTACAGCTAAGCTTAGCAGGGTGGTGAAAAATGGTTCCGTCGTGAGCATTTTGAGGGTTTCGGCGAAACGAGGCGGAGACGACGAAAAAACCGGAGGCGTATCCACTGAGATACGTTGAGGATTTTTTCGTTGGCTCCAACGAAGTTGCAGTCAAACCATCGAAATGCGCAACAGGAAATCATTTTTCACCACCCTGTTAGGGGATGCTAAGCGTAAGCCGATACACACGGTGTAAGGGCTTGAGAGAACGAAAGGGGCCTATGAAGACGTTTCTGGGAGTGCTGGTCGCTCTGGGTGTTGTGGTAGGAATCTTTCTGCTGTGGCGATTTGCTGGGGAGAGTCGAGCTCAACTTCTCAAGGCGCTGCAAAGTGATTTTGACACCGGGGACCTTGATGGGATGATCACTCGGGCGGACCGCGTGTTGGAGGGGACACGTGATGATGTCGATGCGCTCCTCGCGGCCGCGACCGCTTACGCGATGAAGGGGAGTGTCGGATTCGCTGAACGAGAGAACGGCGCGAAGGCGATTGAATACGCTGATCGTGCTCTCCAGATCTCTCCCGATCATTCTGAGGCGCTGCGAATCAAAGCCTACGCGTTCGAGATACAAGAGCGGTACGAAGAGGCTCACGCAACCTACGACAAGGCGCTCGCGAGCAATCCGCTTAATTTTCAGGCGTTGAGTAACAAAGGACACGCGTACGACCTGCAGGGTAACCACATCGAAGCGGAGAAGTTCTATCAACGGTCCCTTCAGGTGAATCCAACCGGCGAACACGCTTTACTCAATGTCGCTCGCCTCTATCTCCGGCAAAATAAGTTCCCTGAGGCAAAGACAGCGCTTGAGACGCTGGGAGTGACCTCACAGAACGTCCGTTTTCGGGCGGAGGCGTATCAAAATCTCGCTGAGCTGCTGCGCGCAGAGATGAATTACGCAGAGGCCAAGGTCGCAATCGAAATGTCCATTGAACTCGATCCCGCGGTCCCGCAGGCATGGGTAACTCGGGGTCGGATCCGCATGATGGGTTTTCTCGATGACGAGGGGCCTGAGGAGGTTATCGAGGCCGAAATCCAGGGCTATGCGGACAAGGCTGTATCCCTCAATCCGAACCAAGCGGCCGCGTACACGTTGCTCTACGATCTGTACTCCGGCGTTGGGGATACCGCAAAGCGGGACCTCTACAAAAAAAGAGCATTAGAGGCGATTGATAAGGATATTACCTTAGGCCAGCAGGAACGTACGGCTCTCAGATCGTACCTTGAGTCCGAGATTACCGTAGTCGAGTCCCATGAAGGTGGTGATGAAGCCGGTAGCGACCCACGATAGGGGGCGATGTTGAGCGGGGGAGCAGAAAAGCTCAACAGAAGGGCTGTGTAAGCTACCACAACGCGCGACAGCGAATCATGGTTACCCCTTCGCATAAGAGCTGTTTTTTTCTGACACACAAGATTAAACTCGCAATAAAAAGCCGGTGATCGTCGAATCGTCAGTGACGAAGTTCGGAACCTGTGATGTGGGAGGGCGACTAGCTTCCCTCGACGTAGCGCGGCGAAGGGTGCTCGTGACCGCCGCGTTTGCGAGACGAAAACGAACAGCCCTCGTGCGGCTTAATGGCGTTTGGAGGTGAAGAGACTTTTTGAAAGCCGCACTAGTTGATCTTTCCATATGATGAAGAGAACGCTTGCCAAGCGCACAAAGGAAGAGATGGAACGACTTCGAGCTCGTCGCAGCGAGCGCCGTGCGTTTCTTCGTGAACGTGCTTCTGGTGATGCTCGGATCGCCTGCTTTCTGTACCTCGGAGGCTCTGATGGTAAGCTGACGACCTCAGAGCTTAGTTTTATTCGGCGGGAGTGTGGAGGTTTTCAGCATCGTACTGCTCCTTCATTGGAGTCGCTCTCTCGCACGGTGAGGTCTTTCATAACGGGGTGCCGGCCCCCTCTGCGCGAGCGGAGGCAACTGCTGGCGCAACTCCGGGCCTTCGCCCTGTGTGATGGTCCGTTGGCGTCTGAGGAGGTCGCGGCTCTTCAGAGTATTGAGGAGCTTCTGCAGCTCTCCCGACAGAAGCTCAGCGCGAGGCGTCGTTCGTGGCAACCTACCGCTCGCCCGGATGACGGACCCAAAAAATCAGCTACGTTTGACGGATCTGATTCGAAGTGGCGAGCTAAGTGGACGGGTCGTAAAAGCTCTCGGACCCCAGACACGAGCCCACCGGCGAAGCATTGGAGCTACGAATATCTCGGTTGTTCCGAGCACGATTCTGACGAAACGATTAAGAGGGCGTACCGGCGGCTGGCTGTTAAATTACACCCTGATAAACACGCCGCCCGCTCCACTACTCCAGAGGAAAGGCTCTCTCACCTGCGCGCGTTTCAGAAGCTCCAGCAGGCGTATGAGGCTATCTGGCGGATTCGAGGGGGGCAGGTTTACTCTTAACAGGGTGGTGAAAAATGATTTCCTGCTGCGCATTTCGATAGTTGGACTGCAACTTTGTTGGAGCCGCCGAAAAAATCCTCAGCGTATCTCAGTGGATACGCCTCCGGTTTTTTCGCCGTCTCCGCCTCGTTTCGTCAAAACTCTCAAAATGCTCACGACGGAACCATTTTTCACC
>JAIXQT010000040.1 GCA_027485595.1 Pseudomonadota bacterium
AGGTTCGTCTCCTGGGCCTGCATGCCTGTTGCCGCTGAATAGAGTGCTCGAATCATAGGATCCCCTTATTGGTTAAACCTTACTGCCGTTTTCCTACCTGCGTTATCGCGGCCTGATTCAGTGAATCGATGGTCTGCGCCGCCTTTGTGTAGGCGTCAAATGCGCGATTCGTCGTAATCAGATCAATCATTCCAGTTACCGCTGACACATTGGACATCTCAAGCGCGCGCGGCTCCATAAAGCCCTCGACAGGAGCTGGCTGTTGGCCGCTCGCTATCTTGAAGCGGGTGCCCTCCACAGGCTGAAGCCCCTTCGTGTCACCGAAACGAACTACCTGTAAGCGGCCGACGATATTGCCTCCCGCTCGAACGGTTCCGTCGGCGCCGATATCAGTACCAGCCCCTTGGGCGATTATCGCTCCTCCATCTCCCTGCACCTGCATCCCATCCTGCGTCACCAGGGCGCCGGTCGGGTCCAATGTGAAGTTTCCAGCTCGCGTATACATTCGACCTTGCGGCGTATTCACGACGAAAAAATCATTGGCGTTACGAAGGGCGACATCCAAGGGATTTCCCGTGCTCTTGATCGCGCCCATTGAAAAATCGGTGTGCGTCGCGACCTCATTCAAGGTGGCGACGCGTTTCTGATCACCAGAGGCGTATGGGTCCTTCCCCTCGAATTCCTTTGCGAAGGTGTCTTTGAAATCCTCTGGAGAGGTAACCAATATCTGGCGCTTGAATCCGACGGTGTTGACGTTAGCCAAGTTGTTGTTCTGAATCTCGAGCTTGCGGAGCTGAACGATTCCTAACGAGGCCGCTGCGTATGTTCCTATATCCATCTAGAGCCTCCTACAGAACAGACGTTTGTCGGCGGACAGCCGCTAATGCTCCAAGACGAGAATCCGCCCCGGGAAACGGCTCCGAATCCTTCTTGCGAGTATCCTCTTCGCGCTCAACCTCAATCATCTGAGCTAAGAGGCGAACGCCTTCCACGGGCAATTTCATCTTCGTAGCTACGCTCTCAAGCGATTGTCCGCCTTTGAGCATGGTCTCAGCCGATTTATAAATCCTCTGAAGCTCCGCGGCGCTCGGCTGCGTTTGAGTTGCTCGCCCAGATGACGACCCCGGGTCCGCGCTACCTTGCTGAGTGGACGTGGTGGTAACTTCCACACTGCGTTCAAGTGGGGAGCGCGAGTAGCTCTGCTCAACGAAATCGCGAGATTGGGGCGCTGGCTGCGGCGTCGCTGGCTGATGGGTTTGCGCCTGCGCCGCGTGACGCCGGTGCGCCTCTGATTGCGCTGGATTCGGGGCAACTGACTGCTCCTCAATCCGAGCGCGCTCTGATTGAACACCTCGCTCGAAGCCGTTCTTGAGATCTTGGATTATTCGGACCGTTTCAACGCGTGTCTGCTGGAGTTTGTGCTGAAGGGCCTCGGCCTCGGCGATAGCCTTCGAGATGCGGGCCTCCGATTGTTGAATCTCCGAAAGCGCTCGCTGGATGTTTTGCTCACGTCGGAGGAGTTGATCGTTCAATTGGAGCCCCGCCGTCTCAGCATCCCCAATGAGGCCACGCAGACTCGCCTCGAGCTCTCGGGTCTTCGGGAGCATGCTCGGCAGTCTCGATGACTTAAAGGCCCGTACGGTCATGGTCAACACGGACGTGATAAGGCCGATATCAACAAGGAGTTGCCACATCTGGATCTGATTCATCATGATTCCTCACTTACCCAGCCATCCACGGCACGATGTCAAAAGGCTGGCTTTTGACACGGGCCCCGTCAGGTGCTTGACTCTGAGCTCTTCCTTGCCCCCGCTAACCAGTTGAATTAGCATGGGGTTGCTCAGTTATTATTAGCCACCTGAGGCTCGTATGAGTTACAAAGGCAAGACCCTTGCCACCTCGGGTGAGCGCTGGGCAAACGCATACCGATGTCAGGCATAGTCATGTTCAAAGAGCGTCTCCTTACTCCCGGCCCCACGATGATTCCGCAACAGGTACTGCAGGCGATGGAGGTGCCAATGCTGCATCACCGCAGCGAGGTGTTTAAGAAACACCTCCTCACGGCGGCAGAGGGAATGCGGTGGGTTCTTGGGTGGGATAGCGCTCCCCTTTTCCTCGCCTGCTCCGGGACGGGCGCGATGGAAGCGAGCCTCCTCAACGTGTGCAAGCCGGGGGACACGGTCATCGCCGTGAACGGTGGGGCGTTCGGTGGTAGATGGGCGAAGATCGGCGAGCGATTAGGACTTACCGTTCATGAGATCGTTGTCGAATGGGGAGCTCCCGTCTCAGAAGAACAGGTACGAGAGGCGGTGACGCACCATCCACACGCACGGGCCTTCTGTATTCAACACAGCGAGACATCCACCACCGTGCTGCATCCCGTTGAGCATGCCCTCTCCATTGTAAAGAGCATGGCTCCCACTATGGTCACGATCGTTGATGGAATATCGGCGTGCGCGACAGCCCCAGTGCCTGGCAAGCCAGGCCTTATCGACATCTTCATAGCTGGATCCCAAAAAGCGCTCATGCTTCCTCCGGGTCTCTCCGTCGTCGCACTCTCCCACCATGCGTGGACAGCTGTCGAAGAAACTCCCCGCCGCTCGCTCTACTTCGATTTCGTCTTAGAGAGAAAGGCGCTCGCTTCAGGTGAGACCTCGTGGACGCCAGCTTCGACGCTGATAGTGGGGCTCAACGCCGCAATAGAGATGTTTCGCGCCGAAGGTCTGGAGGCGATGTATGATCGTCACAACAAACTCTCCCGCATGAGCCACACCGCCTTGCGAGCGCTCGATTGCACCCTGCTCGCCGCTGACGCGCCGTGCCCCAGCGTTACAGGGTTCTTTCCGCCGAACGGCATAGACGCTGACGCGCTTAGAACTGAGGTGCGGAAAAGGTACGGCATCCGTCTCGCTGGCGGTCAGGGCAAGTTCACCGGTAAAATTGTTCGAATCGGACATATGGGATTCGTCGATCCCTTCGATGTCGTCGCCGGCATCACGGCGATCGGAAAGGTCATTGAGAGATTGGGAGGCTCCGCGAATACTACGGCGGCGCTCTCCGCTATCCTTTCGGAGGTATAGAATGTCACGGAGCGTGCACAAGCTTTCACGTCAAGCATCAGAACTCTATCAGAGCGTCCAAACGCACATCTGCACAGCGCTTGAGATCGTCGATGGTGGAGCGCTCTTCCGATCAGACGAATGGAAGCGAACTGACGGCAAGGGAGACGCAGGGGGCGGAGGACTTACTCGAATCCTCTCCGGCGGAAAGGTATTTGAGAAAGCTGGTGTAAACTTCAGCGCAGTTCACGGTTTCATGCCAAAAGAGTTCGCCACAAAGCTCGGTGTAACACAGACCGACGATGTTCCGTTCTTCGCAACGGGGGTATCGCTCGTTATTCATCCCTACTCACCGATGGTGCCAACCACCCATGCTAACTGGCGCTACCTTGAGCTCGGGGATAAGGCGTGGTTTGGGGGCGGTTCAGACCTGACCCCCTACTACCTCTTTGAGGAGGATGCGGAGCACTTCCATACTACGCTGAAGAAAACCTGCGATAAGTACAATCCCTCTTACTATCCGAAGTTCAAAAAAGGCTGTGACGAGTACTTCTACTTACCACATCGAAAAGAGACGCGCGGAGTCGGCGGTATTTTTTATGACTACCTCGGCCGCGACGAGAAAGTCGACCTTGATGAAACCCTCGCGTTCAGCAAAGACCTGGGATTCGGATTCGTCGAACAGTACATCCCTATCGTAGAGCGGCGAAAAGGACTGCCGTTCACTGAGAAAGAGAAGAACTTCCAACTCATGCGTCGGGGACGCTACGTGGAGTTCAACCTCCTCTATGATCGTGGCACTCATTTTGGCTTACAGACAGGCGGACGGGTTGAGTCGATCCTTATGTCCCTGCCGGCCGTTGTGCATTGGGAATATTGTCCAGTAATCCCAGAGGGTTCTCCAGAGGCGAAGCTGATGGAGGTGCTGACGCATCCGCGGGAGTGGATCAAGTAGAGGCAGTCATCACCGAGTAGGCGAGATACCGCGATCTGTAACATTTCGGCGACCAGGCCCCGCCTTCCACGCAACGTTATCCGGAGGGCCTGTCTCCTGACAGGCCGGAATGGCGGCCGCCGTTTCAGATCGCAACATAGGACGCGGCACAATTTGATACATCCATACATACCCGGCCCGTCGGGAGACGGGCCCTCCGGATCGCATTCCACCCAAGGTCATCCGGAGGGCTTGCCTCCCTTTCAATTCTACGATTCATATCATCCCAATCGCCCCCTTTCCTCTCCCCACCCCACCCGGCTACACTACCGCCGATCGTTTCTATTCGGAGATTATACACCATGCTTCCAACCAAGGCTTACGCCGCTCTCAATGAAAAAACGCCCCTCGCACCATTCGAATTCAACCGTCGCGAGGTTGGCGATAAGGATATCCTCATCGAGATCCTCTACTGCGGTGTGTGCCACTCTGACATCCACCAAGCTCGTGGAGAGTGGGGCAACTCGATCTTCCCGATGGTTCCAGGCCACGAGATCGTTGGTAAGGTAGCTAAGGTTGGCTCAAAAGTTACGAACTACAAGGTCGGAGATATCGCTGGCATCGGCTGTTTCGTCGACTCATGTCGAACCTGCCCAAGTTGCTCACAGGGCGAGGAGCAATACTGCCAAGGTCATGTGTCATTTACCTATAACGGCACTGAACAGGACCAGAAGACACCAACACACGGTGGCTATTCATCACAGATTGTGGTCGACGAGAAGTATGCGCTCAAGGTATCTCCGAAGCTTGATCTCCAAGCAGTAGCCCCCCTTCTCTGCGCTGGCATCACGACCTATTCACCTCTCCGCCATTGGAAGGTTGGCCCCAACAGCAAGATCGCCATTCTCGGACTGGGCGGCTTGGGCCACATGGGCGTGAAGTTCGGTAAGGCATTCGGCGCTCACGTCACCGTGATCAGCACATCAAAGTCAAAGGAAGCGGACGCCAAGCGACTTGGCGCGGACGACTTCCTCCTCTCGACAGACGCCGACGCGGTGCAAAAAGCCGCCGAGCGATTTGATCTCATCCTCGATACCGTATCGGCTGAGCACGATCTTAACTCAGTACTCTCGATGATTAAGCTCGACGGAACCCTTGTGCTCGTTGGGGTCCCACCTCAAGCACCGGCAGTTCATCCCTTCTCCCTCATTCCACGACGACGGTCGATCGCTGGATCGATGATCGGTGGTATTCGCGAGACACAAGAGATGCTCGATTTCTGCGCTGAGAAAGGAATCGTGTCAGATATCGAACTCATACCGATGAGTGAGATTAACAACGCATACGTGCGCATGATTAAAAACGACGTGCGCTATCGGTTCGTGATCGACATGCAGACGTTGTAACGTCAACACGCCCAGGGCGCCGTAATCCGGGCGTCCTGGGCTCGGTTTAATGAAGGCGCGGTCGACGAATCTCATCCTCAGCAACCGGCACCTCAAGCACCGGGGAAGCCTGCCCCATGACCACTTGAGCATGAGCTCCTCGCTTCGCGGGCTTCCGATAGAATAAGAAATCAACTTGGCCGAGCGCCTCCCTCTCAGTGAGCTCACGGATACATCTAAGGAACGAGCCAGGAGCGTCATCAAGGCGGATGAGCTTTTCAGTTCCCGCCTCCGTTCCCAGTCCTCCACCAACGTGCAGTATCTGCTGCCCAGCGAGCAACTTCTTGGATCCCGGGAATACTGACGTAACAACCTCTTTAAGAGCGTGCCGACGATCGTGGGCCACCTCAAACTCCACGCGCAGGTGACCCGTTTCGGAACCTACCCGACGGACATAGGTAAGACTCGCGATGTTGTAATCTTTAACGACCTCAAGGAATTTCAGGAGCTGTCCAGGCTTCTCGGGAATAACAACATCAAAACCCTGTCGACGTGTCTCTTTGGTGTTCATGCGGGCGTCAGCGGTAACTTCATCCTCGAACCTTTGGGGGTCGATATTCTTACCTGACAGGAGAGCGACCTTAACGACCGTGGAGGGATCGCTCAGCAAGTTGTACCGAGATATAACCTCCTCTCCCCCGAGGGCGAGAGCACCAGCCCCCTCTAAGCGCACACCGGTCTTTCGCTCATGTCTACGCATCGCCTCAACGAGCTCATCGTGTGGAAGAAGGACCAATCCATCAAGAAGGTGCGCTACCGCCAGGAAATTCTTCCCGACCATCTCCACTTTCGTTCCATCTGCTATCGTGTCGGTAAGCGCTCGCACCGGGCGCCCTCGCAACATCGCTAACAACGAGGCGGGAGAGCTTTCATCAACAACGCCGACAACCTCAAGGGGAGGAAACTCTTTCGGCCACCGAGTCTTGAGCACGCTCAGAACGCCTGCGGCGAGCCCTCCACCACCGATCGGCAACACAACTCGAACCTTTTCAGGGCGATGGGTGAGCACCTGCTTCTCAAGGTGCTCAAGGAGCTCAAACCCTATAGTTCCCTGTCCAGCGACAACCGCTTCATCATCGAAGGGATGCACAAATTTCGCGTCTCCCCTCGCGACAAGCTTGTCTTTTCGAGCCTCCCGCAAACACGCGTCGAAGGAATCACCAATGAGACGAACCTCCGCCCCAAAGGAGCGAATGGTGTCAACCTTCACCTGGGGAGCGTTTTGGGGAACATAGATCACCGCCCGCATACCAAGTTGTCGCGCGGCGTACGCGAGCCCAGCGCCATGATTTCCCGCCGAAGCGGTTACAAGTGTGGTCTGCCCATCTTGCTTCGCCAACTCGGCACTCACAAGCGCGCCCCGAACCTTATACGCGTTTGTAGGATTACAGGTCGCATCGGCCGTGCAATGACCAACCTCTGAAAGCGCGGAGAATCTAAGCTGAATGTCGTGTGACCGCATAAACTCAATGAAGCTCTCCGACAGTCCGGCGTTTCGACGAGCTCGATCGAGATCAGCGACAAAGAGGGTATCGTGTGGATGCGCGACCCAGGCGGGCACCGCATCTGACGTTTGTAAGCGAGTCGATTCTTGAGTAGAGGGTAAGGGAACCTTGAACATACAATAATTGATATTTCCCATGAGGGAGCGAATGACACATTTAAAATTTCGAGAGAGAGAAAGAACGGGTCTGGGGTGCTGGGAAATAACCGCCTAACAGCAGCTACTTCCAATCAAATCGCGATAATAATGAACGCTGCGACCGAAAGCATCGCGCGGAAAGAGGTAGAAGATGTCGACGAGTGAGAGAGCGACATGTCACCTGTTTACACAATGTGACTAAGGGGCGTCAAGCGACGAGGGACGCCGACGCGCCGATTCTGTCGCCTTTTTAGATACCAGACCCCTGCCGTCAGAACCCACCATGGAAGCAGCACGTCACCTCTTTGAGCGTTACACCCACCTCTTACTCACGCCCCCTGCCGGACAGACCAGAAAGAACCTACGCAACCAACTGAAATATCTCCAGATATGACTCTCCGAGAATCTTTTTCAAGGTTTTGCGTACCTTTTAGGCACAAACCGTAAACTTTATGTACGGGTAATCCGTACATACATGTGTCGCGAGGGAAGCTCTTCACCATTGAATTCCTCCCAGCGTGACAAATGATGAGGAGATTCTCCTCGAAATATTTACGAACAAAGGTGGTGTATGTCCTTCAGCACTGAACAAAGCAACTCTCCGGTTAAGCTCTATCTCGTCGATGATCATCTCGTCCTTCGACAAGCGTTAGCTGAGGCGCTTGGACACCGAGGCAAATACGCCGTGATCGGGCACACTGGGAGCAGTAACGAGCTCCTGAATCAGTCGCCCAATTTCAAGGCGGATGTCATCGTGCTTGACTTCTCCCTACCACGAACGAACGGGCTTGAGGTGCTCAACGAGTTACGACGGCGGGGTATCGACATCCCGGTTCTCATCATGTCTGGGGATGAATCGGGACGAGCCGCAAAGGCCGCGATTCAAGCGGGAGCGAAAGGTTTCGTGCCGAAGCAAGCTGGACTTTCTGAGATGGAACACGCAATCGACGAGATCGTGAAGGGGGGTACCTACCTTAGTCCATCCATCGCGTCGCCAACCAACGGAGCCAAAGGATCCGAGAGCTGTGTCTCCAGCGCGGTGCTGTCTAACCGAGAGCGGGAGATCATGGTGCTTCTGGCCAACGGTAAACCTAACCGTGAGATCGGTAAGTTACTCTCGATCAGTGTTAGGACTGTGGATACTCACCGCTCAAATATTCTCAAGAAATTGGGCTTTAAGACAAACGCCGAGCTTGTGAAGCTCGCGATCGCTGAAGGATGGGTCACCACCTAACCGCGAGAGGGAATACGCAAACGGCAACGGACCGTCTTTGCTAGGGAAGCAAAGACGGGCCGTTAGCTTTTATAGTGATCGACTATCCCTGAGCCTTCACTCCCTCAATCTCAAGGGTAATCTGGACATCATCGCCGACAACGAGACCACCCGTCTCAAGCGTTTTGCTCCAGGTGAGGCCGAAGTCCTTTCGGTTGATCAAAGTCTTCGCTTCAAACGCAACACGCTCCTTACCCCACGGATCCTTAGCGGCACCGCCGTACGTCACATCGAGCGTAACAGGCTTCGTCACACCGTGAATCGTAAGGTCTCCGTGAGCCTTAAACGCTGAGTCACTCACCTTGTCTATTTTGTTCGTTTTGAACGTGAGCTTTGGATACTTGGCCACATCAAAGAAATCAGGGCTCTTCAAGTGATCATCTCGCTTAGCGTCCATCGTGTTGATGCTCGTTACTGCGATGGTAGCGTCAGCTTTGGAAGCCTCAATCTTAGCGGGGTCAAAGGAGAACTTCCCCGATACATCACCGAACCGACCGGGAACCGATGAGATCGCGAGGTGCTTCACCTTGAAGGTGACGCTGCTGTGAGCTGAATCGATATCATAGTCAGCCGCCCAGCAGGTACTGGACATAAGGGTCGCGAGGGTAAGCGCGATGAACTTTTTCATAGTAATCTCCGAAATAGTTGAGGAACTTCTGGACGGAAGGAGTAGTCCTAGGAGACGAAATCCGCAACCCCAAAATACAAAACGGCGGTTGAGCTACTTCGGCATCTCATCTCGAAGACTTACCGAAGTGCCAGCCTCCTCAAGACCTCTATCGATACAGTCCCACGCCAAGAGAGCGCACTTGATGCGAGCGGAGTGGCGCTTCACACCCTCAAGAGCGAGCGCGTCACCTAAGTCATTGAGTTGGTCACCCTCAACCTGGCTCTTAATCATTCCTCGGAAGAGTCCGGAGAGCCTACGAGCCTCATCTTTTGTCCTGCCACGAAGAAGTTCAGCCATGATGGACGCGGTGGCCTGACTAATAGAGCATCCATGTCCATCAAAGGCTATCTCGGCGATCGTATCGCCAGAAAATTTGAGTGTAAGCGATATCTGATCACCACAGAGGGGATTCGTAAGATCAATCTTCTTATCTGGGTTCAACAAGACCCCTCGACACCGAGGACTCTTGTAATGGTCGAGGATTAACTCCTGATAAACATCATCTAAGTTCACAACGAAATCTCCACACCGCCATCGGGGCGTTTTTTAAGTGCCTGCGAGGCGTCCAAAAGGAAAGCCAACCGCAGCAACCCCTCAGGCTCCCCCGAGAGCTTCACCCTTCCGGTGAGGTGCGCTCTCTGCAACGAAACTTTTCCATCGACCAGGTCCGAAAAATCATCGCTCGTACCCGATATCCAACACGACGCGGCTGTCCCATCGGTGATACGGCCGAAGAGCAGGTCGAGACCTAGCTTGACTCCATTCACATCGAATCCCACTTCAAGGGGCACGAGCTCAGGTATCTGGGGCGACGCAGCTGCGAGCGCGGCGAGCTCAACCATCCATTTCTCTTGGGTATTCATCCAGCGATAATGCCCGTGATTCAGCGCTTTGTCACCTGGTACCCCAGAGAGCGTTTCGGCGGTAATTTCAGTTTTTTATCAATGCGCCTAGAAGGGTGGTAAAAAATGGGTCCGTCGCGAGCATTTTGAGAGTTTAGACGAAACGAGGCGGAGATGGCGAAAAAACCGCAGACGTATCCTCTGAGATACGTTGAGGATTTTTTTGACAGCTCCAACGAAGTTGCAGTCAAACTATCGAAATGCGCAGCAGGAAATCATTTTTCACCACCCTGCTATAAGCCATCTCAAAAATACCATGCAGGCGAGGCTCTGCGAGCTAGGAGAGCGCGAGAATGCAGGGAGAAAACGCGCGCAGGTGTATCCGCTGCGATACAGCGAGCACGTTTTCTCCCGAAGACGACGCGATC
>JAIXQT010000084.1 GCA_027485595.1 Pseudomonadota bacterium
CCCATCCGAGACGCATCTTCGCCGAAACAGGCACCTCATGGGGAACAGCGGATCGAACCGCGGAAACGATCTGCTCGACCCGCTCGGGAAATTTGAGAAGGGTCGCGCCACCATCGTGCTTATTGACCGTCGGCGCGGGGCACCCGAAATTCAAGTCGATTCCGGTTGCTCCGAGGCGAACCGCAGAGAGGGCCGACTGGGCGAGGCGGTCCGGATCGCCTCCGAGGAGCTGAACCTGCACAGGACAGCCCGACTCCGTTTGAGAACCGTGCAGCAGCTCGGGAACATCGGTCAAGAAGGTTCTATCTGGCGGCACAAGTCCAGAGATTCGAACGAACTCCGTCACGCAATAGGAGATCGGCATCCGGCGCGTAAGAAGCCGGCGCATCAGGGCGTCCGTAACCCCATCCATCGGAGCCAAGACGATCGCTGGTTTTCCGCGCTGGATAAACATAGGCTACCTAGAGCAATCCTCCACTCGGGCCCAACGCCGCCAGGTTGCTAACATCGAGCTTGAGCGCGGGTCGGGCCACGTCCATCGGCACCATGCAATCGGTCGCCCCCATCACGTATGGACCCACCTCGTAGGGATTATAGTGAAGGCTGATGCCTCTGTCCGTCACGGCGAAATTGCGCGATAAGGTGAAGGCACCGCCTTCGAACGTAAAGCCAGCATCCTCCAGAGATTGACCCGGCTTGATGTCGCGAGCACGGCGGAACTCGGCCTCAGCCGCCCGCACGAACACCTCTCGCGAGCCGGGTGAAAGGATGTCATCCCAGGTGAGAAGCTTGCCGCTCTTACCATCGAACACAAAGAGCTGCTCGTCGCTAAAGCCATGAGCACCCCCAAGATACCCCTCATTTTTGACAACCACGCTCGCGAAGTCCTCGTTAGCGAAGACGATAAAAGCGGAGCGAGAGAGTTGCCAGTCCACGACGGTCTCAGGATCCTTGACCATCATGTAATCATCGTACTGAGCCTGCACCCCTTCAATGAGGCGCTCTCTGGTTATCGCTTGTTCGGCGTCATCAAGGGGGGCATAGAGCGCTTCGTCTACACGATGCCGGATAGTGGCGACCGCCGCTGGTGCGAAGGTATCGGGGAGGTCGGGCAAGGTTGCGATCGTAATCTTCGCGCAGGGTAAGGGATTGCACGCACCGACGGAGTACGTGCTCACCGCCGATGCCTGAGGGGATGTAGCACTAAAGCACCCGCTCGTCGCGATGAGGAGCGATACCCCGAGAAGCCCCTTCAAAGATATTCCTGCCATCAGAGCCCGTGCGCCTGCTGCGCAGTGACCTATGCGGCATGAGATACTTAAAATAGCGTCGAGAGTGAGATGAGCGATCCGCATACCTGTTCCTTCCAACTGTCGAGCGACTATAACAGAAAAAAGCACCCGCGTCTTAGGGGGCGCCTTTTGAAGTCCTCAACCACACCAGAGAGCTATGAGAAGGGTTCCCAAGCGAACATTTTGAGCGCTTCGGTGACCAGGGAGTGTGCGTATCCCCCTACATATACAGCGAATTATGTGCGCGGTTCCCCAATTGGTGGCACCACCCAACCGAAACCTGTGAGGATTCAAGCACTCTCCAGCTCAATCATGGGGAGTGAAGACGCCCCTCACGGGGCGCCCCTTACCCTATTGCGCTCGCATCTTCCCGCGAATGCTCGCCGCCTTCCGGAAGTTGCCCATGATGTAATCACGATTCATGCGGGTGATGTACTTGATGCTGATCCCCTTAGGACACGCCTCCTGACACTCGCCGTGATTGGTGCACGCCCCGAACATCTCAGCGTCCATCTGCTTCACCATCGAAAGCACTCGACTGGTACGCTCAGGCTGTCCCTGCGGGAGAAGTCCGAGGTGAGAGATCTTAGCAGCTGTAAAAAGCATCGCAGAGCCATTCGGGCACGCAGCGACGCACGCGCCGCATCCGATGCAGGCTGCGGCGTCGAACGCCTCATCCGAGTGGTCCTTCTCTATAGCGATAGAGTTAGCCTCAGGGGCGGCTCCGGTATTTACCGAAACGTAACCACCCGCTTGCTGAATCCGATCAAACGCTGCGCGATCGACTACGAGATCCTTAACGACCGGGAAGGCGTTGGCGCGAAAGGGCTCGATGTAGATCGTATCGCCGTCCTTAAAGGTGCGCATGTGGAGTTGGCACGCGGTGGTGAGCTTCTTCGGTCCGTGCGGACGACCGTTGATCGTCATGGAGCATGAGCCACAAATCCCCTCGCGACAATCGTGCTCGAACGCTACAGGTGAGCTACCGCTCTCGACGAGGTGGTCATTGAGCATATCAAGCATCTCAAGGAACGAGGAATCCTCGCTTACTCCTTTCAACTCATGTCGCTCGAAGGCCCCCTTCGAGTCGCCGCTCTTTTGGCGCCAAACAAATAATGTAAGATTCATAATTCAACTCCTACTTGTAACTGCGGGTAGCCAAGTGCACGTTTTGGAACTCAAGCGGTTCCTTCGTGAGCTCATGCCCACCACCTTCCTTCTGACTCCAGACTGCTGAGTAACAGTAGTTCTGGTCGTCACGAAGCGCCTCTCCATCCTCGGTTTGGTATTCCTCTCGGAAATGACCGCCGCATGACTCGTTACGATCGAGCGCGTCGATACACATGAGCTCCGCGAACTCAAAGAAATCGGCGACACGACCAGCCTTCTCGAGCTGTTGGTTGAGCTCCTCCCCAGTTCCCCCGACGAAGGCGTTCGCGTAGAACTCCTCTCGCAGCTCGTTGATGCGCACAATCGCGCCCTTGAGCCCCTCCGCCGTTCTCGACATACCGCACTTGTCCCACATGATGCGGCCCAGAAGACGATGGTAGTGGTCAACCGGCTTCGTCCCCCTCATTGAGAGGAACCTTTGCTGCCGCGCCTTCACTCGCTCCTCAGCCGCGCGAACTTCAGGGGCGTCGAGGGAGAGGGAGCCAGGCTTAACGCCGGCGAGGTAGTCGCCGATCGTGTATGGAAGCACAAAATATCCATCAGCAAGACCCTGCATGAGGGCGCTAGCTCCGAGACGATTCGCTCCGTGATCGGAGAAGTTCGCCTCTCCTGCGGCGAACAGTCCTGGAATTGTGGTCATAAGGTTGTAGTCAACCCACAACCCACCCATGGTGTAGTGAGGGGCAGGATAAATACGCATCGGCTCCTCGTACGGATTCTCTCCCGATATGTTCGCGTACATATCGAAGAGGTTACCGTAGCGGGCCTCTATAGCGTCCCGACCAAGCCGTTTAATTGCGTCCGCAAAATCGAGATAGACGCCAAGCCCCATCGGACCGACACCATAGCCAGCGTCGCAACGCTCCTTTGCAGCACGAGACGCGATGTCTCGAGGAGAGAGGTTGCCGAAACTCGGATATCGACGCTCGAGATAATAGTCACGCTCACTCTCTGGTATATCAGCTGGCTTTCGAGTATCGCCCTGCTTTTTTGGAACCCACACGCGGCCATCGTTTCGCAACGACTCAGACATGAGGGTCAACTTCGATTGGTGCTCTCCAGAGACCGGGATACTGGTCGGATGAATCTGCGTAAAGCACGGATTCGCCATTCCAGCGCCGTGGCGATAAGCGCGCCATATCGCCGTTACGTTACACCCCTTCGCGTTTGTTGAGAGGTAGAACACGTTAGAGTATCCGCCGGTCGCGAGCACAACAGCGTCGGCAATATGCGTCTCGATCTTTCCGGTGCGAAGATGTCTGGTAACGATACCTTTACACCTTCCATCTGCGATGATGAGGTCGAGCATCTCCGTTGAGGAGTTCATCTGAACGTTCCCCTCGTGAATCTGGCGATTCAAAGCGGAATACGCCCCGAGAAGAAGTTGCTGCCCGGTCTGCCCTTTGGCGTAAAAGGTACGCGAAACCTGGGCCCCACCAAACGAACGGTTCGAGAGGAGTCCACTATACTCTCGGGCGAACGGCACACCCTGCGCAACGCATTGGTCGATGATATTAACGCTCAACTCAGCGAGACGGTGCACGTTAGCCTCCCGGGCACGAAAATCACCGCCTTTGATGGTGTCGTAAAATAGACGCTGCGCACTGTCGCCATCGTTCTGGTAATTCTTTGCGGCGTTGATACCGCCCTGGGCAGCAATACTGTGCGCGCGTCGAGGTGAGTCCTGGAAGCAGAACGCCTTGACCCGGTAACCGAGTTCGCCAAACGAAGCGGCCGCTGATGCTCCGGCGAGCCCGGTGCCAACTACAATGATTGAGTACTTCCGCTTGTTAGCGGGAGTAACAAGCTTTATCGAGCCCTTGTGCTTCTGCCACTTCTTTTCAAGTGGGCCGTCCGGAATCTTCGAGTTAAGTTCTAATTGCATACGTTAGCTCCACACCAAAAATTAATGACTAGCTGGCGCTCGGGTCTCAACAGGGGTCGGCAACGCTCCAAGGGCGATCCCCACCGGAACGGAGGAAAATCCGAGGAACATGCTCACGGCTACTACCTTCGCCGCGGTTCGAATCCCGTTGTTCCACCGTGGAGCGTCCACGCCGAGGGTTTGAAACATACTCCACGTGCCGTGGTACAAATGAAGGCCAAGGAGCCCCATCGCGACGACGTAGAACCCTGCAGTCACAACGTTCTGAAAAGCGCTGTACACGTTCGCGTACACCTGACCGTGCGCGAAGCCGCTGAAGTGCAGGCTTCCCGTGGTAAAATGAAGGATGTGAAAGGTGATAAATACGATCAGGAAGAGGCCGCCATACAACATCGTGCGGGACGCGGCATTGGCTGAACGATAGGAACTTACCTGATACCCCTGCGGCTTTGCGCGGCGGTTGAGTCGAGCGAGCTGAATTCCACTGAGCGCGTGAATGACCACCGAGGCGAGAAGAACGACGCGCACGATCCACAGCACGCCCTCCTGACCAAACATCTCGGCGCCCATCGTGCGAAGAAAGACTCCATAGTCGTCGATTTTGTAGTCACCGGTCCTCGGGTCGATACCAGCGAAAATCTTTAAGTTGCCGGCCATGTGACCGATCACGAAGAGCACCATGACCAGTCCACTCACTGCCATGGCAACCTTCTTTCCGACCGTCGACCCATAGAAATCACGAATCAGACTCATACCTCTTTCCTACTGGGGACAATCCCCGCACAACACATACAGAAGGGCCACCCATGCGGCCTCTTTACTCTACTGAGCAAAGTTGACTCGACACGAACTCATTCATGAGCGTTTGGCGGCGGTGCCGCATCCAGGGCAGCCTTGGAATTATTCGGAATGTAACTCACTGAAGCGGTTGAGGAAACACCTTTACGTCACTTGGCGAATAAAAGCAGCCGGCGAGCCCCGCCCCTTGACAGTTCGCTTCCAGAAATAGTCCGAGGACGCGCGGTTTTCCTCGTTGTATCAGGTACCTACACGGGGCTCGCAAATATTGTGACTAGCGAAGCCAATAGGGTGATACTTGCTACGGTTTCGTATAGGACCGCTGCTTAAAACAACCACTATGAGAGTCGAAGCATCGATTGCAGTAAACCACGATGACCTTACACCGGGTAAAGACCTCATATCCGGCGAGTGCGTCGGGAGCGTCGCAGAGGTCGGTGGCACCCACGTCGCCATCGCGGGCGCTCACGCAACGGGCTCTCTCCTCTGCGTCGGCGACCTTATCTCCATATGCTCTGGCACTTCGCTCTTCCTCGCTGAGATTACCACTCTCGAAACCTCAACAACTGACCCCGAAGTTCGCGGGACGCTTCTCGCTACCGTTGATACCATCACCCGTTCCATCCAACCAGGTATCTCTCACTATCCTCGAGCTGGTGACGCCGCATTCGTCCCCTCTCCGACATTGATTAAGGCGTTTCTGGAGGACCGTCGTTTTCTCTATGAGGACCTCACGAACACCGTCGCCCTTGAGCTCGGCGCCTCCCCGCTTTGTCTTTCGCACCCCCTTTCCTTTTCACCCGAAAAGATTCTTGGACGCCACTGCGCCGTTGTCGGCACCTCCGGCTCCGGCAAAAGCTGGTCCCTCGCTCGAGTTCTTGAGCAGTGCGTCAGTAATCGTGGTAAGGCAATCCTCATAGATCCCACAGGAGAGTATCGAACGCTCTCCGGTGCTGTGCGACACGTTCACATCGCTGGTGGGGGCTCAGCTGACGCCCATTCGACGGAGGTCAACCTCCCCTACTACCAGCTTACCGAGGCAGATCTCGTCGCCATCCTTAAACCAACGAACGCGACCCAAATCACGAAACTCCGAGCGGCGATCAGGTCACTCAAGCTTCTGAACTTCGATCCCCGCCTGGGACTTGAGGGCAATCTCCCTAAGGCCCATCGCCACAAGTTTCCATTCGAGTGCGCGCTCGCTGAGTACCAGGATGACGTATCTCGTCCCGAGAACGCATTCAATATTCACAACCTCCCGATGCAAATCGGGCTCGAGTGCGTTGACCCAATAAGAAGCCACACTGAGAGCAACTATTGGGGCGGCCTCAACGCCACGGATTATAACGACTGCGTTTCGCTCATCTCGAAGCTAGAAGACCTGATACAGTGTCGGGAGCTTGAGCCCATAATACGACCAAGCGACGTTGAATCGCTCATCATAGCGCTCGAGCACTTTCTGAAGGATCCCTCTCTTCACCTTCTACGGGTTTCCTGCGAGCACCTTTCGACCACGAACCGGGTTCGCGAAGTTGTCAGCAATGCCCTCGCCCGACACCTGCTGGGCCTCGCTCGAGCGGGAAGATTCGCACGCTCACCACTTATTCTCGCGGTAGATGAGGCTCATCAGATGCTCCCTTCAACCCCGTCCCTCCTCTCAAACGAATACCCACTCGAAGCGTTTAACGTGATAGCAAAAGAGGGCCGCAAATACGGACTCACCCTCTGCGTGGCGACTCAGCGTCCCAGGGACATCCCAGACGATGTGTTAAGCCAGGTAGGAACCTTTGTCGTACATCGCCTTGTCAGTGACGCCGACCGTCAAGCGATCGAACGCGCAAGTGGTGCTGTGAATCATGCGCTCAATACTCGACTCCCGTCGCTCTCCCCTGGAGAGGCTTTCCTACTCGGGGTTGATTTTCACACGCCACTCCGGCTCGCGATGGCTCGACCGATATCTCCCCCGATTTCTAACGGACCCGACTTTCAGGCAAGTTGGGGAGCTGTGGCCATTCAGTAACGCTGTATCCCGCTTTGCACCCCGCCTCCTCACCGGTATACTAGGTAGGTGAACCCGAGCCTCTACCAGATCAACACAAAGGTGCTTCTCTCTGAGATCGGCCTCGGCTCTACACTCAACGACTTACCGAATTCATTCCTCGATAGCATCGCCGCACGTGGTTTCGCTTGGGTGTGGCTTCTTGGAGTGTGGCGCACCGGCCCAACTGGCCAGCGGATCTCTCGAGCCCGCACCGAGTGGCGCCGTGAGTATCAGGAAGTGCTGCCAGACCTTCATGAAGACGATATCTGCGGATCCCCCTTTGCCGTGTATGAGTACTCGACTGATCCCTCAATAGGGGGCGACCACGAGCTCGCGCTCCTTCGAGAGCGTCTTGAGCAACGGGGACTCCGGCTCCTCCTCGACTTCGTGCCGAACCACATCGCGTTGGACCATAGGTGGGTTCAGGAACGGCCCGATTTTTTACTCCGCGGAGATGTAACGGACCTTTCCCGGGAGCCAGATTGTTGGACAACGCTCGATAACGGCACGATCGCCGCATACGGTAAAGACCCGCACTATCCTGGATGGCCGGACACCCTTCAGCTCAACTTCTTTAACGCGCACCTACGTGCGGCCATGATCGGCGAGCTGCGAAGTATCGCTACTCGGTGCTCTGGAGTTCGATGTGACATGGCTATGCTGCTCGAACCGGAAGTCTTCGCTCGGACCTGGGGATTTCGTCCTGAGGCGCGCGAGGAGTTTCGAGTACCGTGGTGGCCAGAGGCGATCGAGCAGGTGCGACGCGACCACCCCACTTTCATGTTCCTCGCAGAGGTGTACTGGGACTACGAGACGAAGCTCCAAGATCACGGATTCAGCTACACCTACGACAAGGTTCTCTACGACCGATTGGTTCACCATGAGGCGAGCAGGCTCACGGAGCGGCTTCGACTTCCCGCATCCTACGGCTCTCGAATGGCGCACTTTCTTGAAAATCACGATGAACCGCGCATCGCAACGAAGCTCGAACCCGCCGAGCACAAGGCTGCCGCGGTAGTTTCGTACCTCGCCCCGGGATTGCGGTTCTTTTTCGACGGACAACTCGAGGGGAAACGCGCGCGGGTACCAGTGCATCTCCGTCGAGGGCCGCGAGAGGAGCCCGACCCACGTGTCGTCGAGATCTACGACCTTCTTCTCCCTATAATCAACTCTCCCGCCGGAAAGGGAGGCTCGTGGCAACTCCTTAGGTGCTCACCCGCATGGGACGGCAACCCCACCCATGCCAATTTCACTGCCTATCACATCGCCCATGACTCCGGGGACCTTCTCGTGACTGTCAACTACGCGGGCTACCAGGGGCAGTGTTTCGTGCAGATCCCTCAAGCCCTTCCACACACCGGAACCGCTCATTTGAAGGACCTCCTCTCTGACGCTGAGTACGATCGCGACGCTCGTGACCTCTCAACGAAGGGATTGTACCTTGACGTCGAGGGCTTTAGAGCGCACGTCTTCTCCTTACGCTGGACCACGTCATCATGAGTCACGGCTGGCGACAAGCGACCCAATCCCTCCCAATTACAGAACATCTCGAGCGCATACGCGATGGGATAGTCGCGCATCAGATCACCCTTTTAGAGGCGCCACCAGGAACCGGTAAGACTACCGTGCTTCCCTTGGCGCTTCTTGAGGAGCCGTCCGTGATGGGAAGGTCGATCTTAATTCTACAACCCCGACGAATAGCGGCAAAGAGTGTCGCGTCCCGGATGGCGGCGCTTCTTAACGAGCCTGTTGGGGCTACCGTGGGATACTCAGTACGTCTTGAATCTAAGCGCTCCAGAGCGACCCGGATCGAGGTCATCACGGAGGGACTTCTCACCCGCCGCCTCATCGCCGACCCCGAGCTCTCGGGCGTGGGGATCGTTATCTTTGACGAGTTTCACGAAAGGAGCATCCATGCCGATGTTAGTCTCGCACTCACCCTTGAGACGATCTCGGTACTCCGTCCCGACCTCAAGCTCGTGATCATGTCGGCCACTTTAGGGGAATCCCTACCGCCGACCTATCTCGCCAACGCGTGGCGGTATCGCTTTGAGGGGAGTACCTTCCCTGTTACCGTCCGATACGAGTCGGGCGACCCTCGGCGACCGGTATGGGAGCGGGTGGCAGCCGCTATCAAAGGCGCACCCCCGCGACACGAGGGGGATATCCTCGCGTTTCTTCCGGGGGCGTACGAAATTCAACGAACACACGATCTTCTCGCCAGCTCTGCGACAGATACAATTGTCATGCCCCTTTTCGGAGACCTTCCTTTTCACGAACAAGCTGCCGCTATCCAACCTGACCCACACGGTCGTCGAAAAATCGTATTGGCCACAACGATCGCAGAGACCAGCCTCACCATTGAAGGAGTGCGAATAGTCATCGATTCTGGTGTTCATAAGGTCGCCCGCGTCGACATTAATGGCTACTCCTCGCTCGCCACTGAGCCTATCTCCCGAGACGCGGCTGACCAGCGAGCGGGAAGAGCGGGAAGAACAGCACCCGGTGTATGCGTGCGCCTCTGGAGCGAACACGAGCACGCTACCCGCCGTCTCTATCGGGAACCCGAGGTGCTCCGCTCTGACCTCACTGCGTCCCTCCTCGATCTTGCAGCCTGGGGGATTCACGAGCACGAAAGCTTCCCGTGGATCACACTACCGCCCCGCCCCGCACTCGATGCCGGAAGGGATACTCTGCGCTCCATCAAAGCGCTCACCGACCACGGTGCGATAACGGACCACGGAAAACTGCTCGCCTCTCTCGGCACGCACCCCCGCCTTGGAAACGTAGCGATCATGGCGAGGGCGCTCTCACTCGAAACGCTCGCCGCACGCTTGATAACTCTTATTGAAGAGCGAGACATCCTGGGACCCACGTCTGCCACCTCTTCCATTCATGCCCGTCTGGAGGTGCTCGCAGGAAGAGGGCGGCGAGCCTCGCACCTTCATCGATTCGGAGAGATGATCGAGCGGTGGACCGATCGCATTCGATCCCTTCCCACCCCCTCGCGTCGCGTAGCCTTTCAGGGAGGGGACGAAGATGCCGTGGCACTTCTCCTCGCCTCCGCCTTTCCCGATAGGATCGCCCGTCGACGGGAGGATGGTTCAAACAGGTACCTACTCGCCTCCGGCAAAGGAGCCTCCCTCGCGGCTGGGGACCCGCTCCGGCACGCAGAATTTCTCGTAGCGTGCTCGATTCAAGAGTCTGGAACAGAGCTCGTCATCCGTCTCGCCGCCCCTCTTTCGCCGGAACTCTTCAAGCGAGATCTCTCGCACCTCCTCGTGACCCGCCGTGAGGTTCGCGTAAACGCCGATACCGGCGCACTCTCCTCAACGCAGACAACCCGACTCGGGGCGATCACGATCGCATCGAGGGCCGATGCAAAAGCGTCGAACGATGAGGTAACTGCGGCCTTCGCGTCCTGGCTCGAAAGTGAGGAGGGTTGGCAGAAGGTTCCATGGAGCGCTTCCAGTCTCGCATTACGAGCGCGTGTTCGGTGGGCCCGAGTTCGTCAAGGTGACTCCCCGACCCTTCCCGATCTATCTGACGAGAGTTTGCGGAGAGCTGTCACCGAATGGCTCATCCCACATCTCCCGCAACCACCTTCACTCAAGAATCTCACTGAGCATGTCGTCGCGCAGGGATTAGGTTCGCTCCTCTCGTGGCCGGCTAAGCGTGAACTTGAGGAGATCGCCCCTGCGTCGATCACGCTTCCGAGCGGTAGGACTCGCGCACTCGATTACTCAACCGGCACATCCCCCCGTTTCGAAGCTCGGATACAGGATCTTTTTGGAGTGGCGGAAACTCCACGTGTCGGGCGGTGTGGCGTGCCGGCGACAATTCACCTCCTGTC
>JAIXQT010000112.1 GCA_027485595.1 Pseudomonadota bacterium
CGGCGCATGAGGCGTTCCCTCCTTGTTCTGTTCGGGTAATGGAGCCGGTGCGTTCTCCTGCTTTTTCTGCGCAGGGTCTGAAGCTGGGGTTGGCTCCTTTTCCGTCACTGGGGCTCGCACATCGATCTCGACGCGACGGTTTTTGGCGCGACCATCACGCGAAGTGTTGCTTGCAATGGGATTCTTTTCGCCGTGTCCAACTATTGCAATCAGCTCTGGGTCGACCCCGGTAGCTTTGACTATCGCGTCCTTGGCAGCCTTGGCGCGCTGCTCTGAAAGAGTTTGGTTATATGACGCGTCTCCGATGCTATCGGTATGACCGTGCACGGTGATCGTGGTGCCCTTAGGAATCTCTCCGTTATTTTCACGCCTGATTCGATTGATTTCAGCGGAAACATCAGCCACTGCGCGTTCCGCCTCAGGCGTAAGGTCAGAGCGATTGAAGCGAAATTTTACATCCGCTTCTGCTCTTGGCGCCTGGTCGGTGTCTCGACCTGTGAATCGTTTCACGGAGTGCGATGGAGCGTATCCATGGCTTCTCTCGTCAGCATTGAGTTCTTTGTTGGACCGCTGATACGAGTTTCTTTGGTATCCCTCTTTTGTGCTCTCGCTGGAATGTTCAACCCGGTTATCGTGTCCTTGCCGAGCCTTTAAAGCATCCTTCAACGCGGCTCTCTCGGCTGGGTTGAGCGTGCTATCGCTCGTGAGGTCGTGTCCGTTGGTGGGTTGATTCTGCGGCTCGCGCCCCCGTTTCTGCCCGACATCGACGTGTACTTGTCCCATGACACACCTGTAAGTTAAGAACCTGGCGTAATAGGACCATTGGGGTCCTTCCCTTGGTATGCGGACGGGGAGGTCGGGTGTTTCATAACTTCGCGTTTGAGCTCGCCCTGGTGCCTAACCCCTACAAATGTCGATTGAGTCCTCTCATCGGGCCGGATAGGGCGTTTCCAGATCTTGAGCGCAAGGAGGGAGGTGAAAGCAGTTCTCCTGCTGTGCAGCGTGATGGTTTGACCGCAACGTAGTTGGGCCTAGCAAAAAAATCTTCTACCTATGTGGCTAGATACGTCTGATGACTTTTCTTGGTTCCCCTGTCGTTTCGTCGATAATCTCAAAATGCTCACGACGGCTCCCTTTTTCAACACCGTATGAGCTACCCCTGGGAGTCGTTTGGTTTCACCTAGGGAAGCGAGGCAAAACCTGCTAGCAGTTTAATTGTGGAAGTCGACACGTGAACGTGCGCGTGCTCGTAAACGTCAACGTACCCGAAAACGTTGGTATTTTTATCCCGGGTACGTTCACGTTCACGTTTACGAGCACGTTTACGTGGGGTTTTGCCTGGTTTCACCTAGGTATGAACTTTATGCGTATATATGGGCAGGGGTGCGTTAAGCCATAGGGGCAACCCTCTGGGAATGTTTCAGGGGTAATAGTTTTTGCCTCTCGTAACGCGGCGACCATTCCTGGTCGCCGAGATGTTGCGTATCCGAATCGACCTGGGGTCGAGGGATTGTTGACCTAAAACGGTTTGTATCTAATCCCGTATTCTCCCTCGAATGCGATCAATCGCTCCCGAATCGAATCCAACCCTTCTTTCTCCGCATGGTAAATAACCCCGCCACGGAATGGAGGGAATCCGATCCCCATCACTGTTCCAAGGTCGATCTGTTTCTTCGCTAGCTCACGGTCATCACCGGCCACCCCCTCATTAAGGCATTTCATCGCCTCGTTGACGAGGTGAAGGATGAGCCGGTCCGCTATCTCTTCCTGCGTCTGAGCCTTTGTCGGTTTCGTTGGAAGTCCGAGCGCGTGCGCGAGACCGTTCCACGGCGCGCTCTCCTTGCCTGCATAGGTGTAAAACCCAGCGCCGTTTTTGCGACCCTTGCGATCGAGCGCCACCAGTTTCTCGGCGAAATCCGGAACGGACATACGTTCACCGTAGCCGTGTACCATCACCTTAGAGACGTGCGCCGCCACATCGAGTCCGACCTCATCGAGGAGTCGAATCGGTCCCATCGGCATACCGAACGCGAGTGCAGCTTTGTCGATCTCCTCGATCGAATGGCCCCCCATGAGGAGGAAGATCGCTTCGTTGAGGTAGGGGATTAAGATTCGGTTAATCAGGAATCCGGGCACGTCACGAACAACGATAGGGAATTTTCCTATCTCGGTTGTGAGGGCCGCGACCTTGGATATCGTCGCTTCGCTCGAATGCTCTCCTCGAATGATCTCGACGAGTGGCATCTTCTCGACCGGGTTAAAGAAGTGCATGCCGATGAATCGCTCGGGATGTGAGATCTCGGCCGCCATCTCCGTAACGGAGAGGGATGAGGTGTTGGTCGCGAGGATGCTATCTGGGTGCACTCGCCCGGCGATATCGGCGAAGATCCTCTTCTTGAGGTTCATGTCCTCAAAGACCGCCTCTATAACGATGCCGGTCCGACTCATCGTGGGGCTCGCGAATTGCAGCCAATCAATACGGCTCGCGACCGCGGCTCGTTCAAACGAGGAGAGGTACCGGAGTTTGCCGAGCTCCTTGGTGGTGTGGTCTTTGCCTCGTTGGAGGCTCGCGTCGCTTGTGTCCTTCACGATGACCTGGTGGTTGTTTTTAGCGAGCGCCCCAGCGATTCCGGCGCCCATTGTTCCCGCCCCGATCACCATCGCGTGAAGATCGGAGATCTCTTTGCGGGCCGATTTGCCGAGTCCCTTTGCCGCCTCGGTTAAGAAAAAGAGGTGTACGAGCGCTTTGCTCTCTGGGGTGATGATGAGCTTTCCAAGCTCCTGAGCTTCTACGGTGAGCCCACGTTCCCTTCCACGGCCGAGCCCATCAACAGTTACCTCGAGAGCTCTGAGAGGAGCTGGATAAAATCCCTTCGTTTGCTTGAGTAGCGCCTTCTTCGCTTGCATTTTTACAAATGAGCGACCGAGAGGATAAGAGGAAAGGATTCGGTCCAAGAAGCGCACCTTCCGCCGTTTTGGAGGTTTTTGACCACGGGCTATCTCGTCAGCTCGAGTTGCAAGCGTTTCGGGAGAAACGACCTCGTCCACAAGGGATGCCTTATACGCTTGCTGCGCCTTGAGTGCTTTGCCGGCGAGGATAATGTCGAGCGCTTTCGGGAGGCCCACAACACGGGGCATGCGATAGGTGCCACCAAATCCCGGAAGAATTCCAAGTTTGGTTTCGGGCAACCCTATCGAGCTCGAAGGGGCGTCCGTGATGATTCGATAGTCGCACGCAAGCACCATCTCGCAGCCGCCGCCGACACACGGTCCGCCGATCGCCGCGACAGTGACGCACGGGAGGTCCTCGAGAAGGTCGTACGCTCTTTGCCCCTCAGCGGCGAGTGCTGCTCCGCGCTCCGCGTCCGTTACGCTCTGAATGAGTGAGATATCGGCTCCGACGCAGAACGAGTCGACGGTTGGGGCGCAAATCACTACTCCCTCGACCCCCGAGCCTTTCACCTCTCGAAGAGCGTTGATGAAGGAGCCGAGCCGCTCGGGCGTGAGCGTAATCGCCCGTTCATCGTTCCGTCCCAGCGTTATCGTGGCGACCTTTCGATCGTCGGAGTAGGTCAACACCACGGTGGAGGTCTGAGGGGGTGGGGAAGTGAGGGGTGCGGCGTCGGTCATCTTGTTGGGTTCCGTTCGATAGGTGTACGTAGGCCGTCATCTTGGGGACGACGGCAACAAGGGAAACTATCGGCGTTGGAGCTCGCTCGGGAAAGAGCGTTCTTTTGCCGGTTATATGTCTCACGATATCAATGTGTTGGAATATCTGTCGACATGAAATATGAGGCTCGGTAGACTTGCGGGATGTCGTTTGAAGTCGCCGCAAATCAGGATGCTCCCGTGCGTCCCGCCTGGGAGTCCTTCCTCGCCTCTATCGGCGGGACAGATTTTATCGTTGAGGTCGCTCGAAACGCAGCCTCCGCCATTATGGAGATCTACGGGCGCGCCTCCATAACGCATGACACGAAGGATGATGGGTCTCCGGTGTCTGAAGCGGATGTTGCCGCCGCCGAGGTTATTGAGCGGATGCTCGCCACTACCGGCAAGCCGGTTGTGTGTGAGGAAGGAACGCCTCCCTCTATCAAGGGACACTCGCTCTATTGGTTGGTTGACCCATTGGATGGAACCAAGGAGTTCCTCGCTCGCAATGGAGAGTTCTCGGTAAACATCGCGTTGGTGGCTGGAGATGAGCCGGTGGTTGGAGTTATCGCCATTCCTGTGACCGGTGAGTTCTACGTCGGGGTACAAGGAAAAGGGGCTGAACGGTGGATGAACGGCGAGCGCGTCCGCATCTCAAATACGCGAACGTCCTCCTCGTATATCGCCGCGTCGAGTCGGTCGTATGGATCTCCGGAGATCGACTCGTGGCTTGAGCGGTTCGGAGTTGGCGAGCGGCTCAGATGTGGCTCGGCTATCAAGTTTTGTCGTCTCGCCGAGGGGAAAGCTGATATTTATCTTCGCCTCGGACGCACCATGGAGTGGGATACCGCCGCGGGTCAGGTGATAATCGAGGAGTCGGGATGCCGACTCGTCACGTTGCCCGATCATCTTCGGCTCACCTAT
Source organism: Pseudomonadota bacterium (assembly GCA_027485595.1). GTDB lineage: Bacteria > Bdellovibrionota_C > UBA2361 > UBA2361 > OMII01 > OMII01. The sequence goes on from JAIXQT010000112.1 coordinate 4,573, forward strand.
GGAAAGGCCAGCTTCGCTAACTCCGATTTTTTGGCGCTGCGCTCGGATATAGAGCTACCGTCATCAGCACTGCGCTTCTCAAAGGTTGGCACGTAGGGCGGGCGTTTTCGTTGAAAGCGCTCCCGATCGGCTGAGTGCCCCTTGCGACCGCATCGAGATTACGGGCGATAAAGGTCTGATGGCGCCATTTGGTTACATCGATCAAGCGCTGTCGAAAGGGAGTGTCTCCGATCGGATGATAAGGGTCCAAGCTCCAGGACCGATCCGAGCTGAAGGTCAAAGCTTTCAAGGCATCCGCGATCAATGATCTCGGGACCTAAAAACGCCGGGCCCTCTTCGCCCCGCGGAATCATCGGCGCGAAACGGGATCGTTTCGCCGCTATCTCGCCCGCCTGAGCCCCAACGCACACTGGAGAAACCGATGCGTTCTCAAAGCACGTATCGCGCACCTCCGTGGGGCGAGAGAGACAAGCGCTCACCATGTTCGAGCACTCCTCCTCATCAAAGGCGCTCGCTGGTGATATCGCTGCCCCCATACATAAGAAGGAGAGCAGAAGAGATGGCGTACCATGATTCCACATGTCTTCATGGTAGAAACTACAGGCTGGGGGGCGCATGACGTGGCGCAGATCTCTCAAGGGGGGAGAGGGCGTCACTCACCTCGGACTGGCACAACGAGCACGGGTTTCGGGGATGCCCGTAAAACGTGCTCCGCGACGCTCCCCATCAAGGCGCGCCGAATGCCTGAGCGACCGTGGGAGGCGATAACGACGACATCTACGCCGCTTTCTTTGATGAAGTCGGTAATGATGTGGTGTACGGGCATAGCACCCTCTCGAACGAGGTAATCAGGGGACTCCTCTGGAAAATGGGTTCGCAGATGCTCCTTGAGCTCGGCTATCGTCCTCTCCTTGATCGCAGCGATCGTCTCGGGGACGTACATGACAGGCATCTCCATGGATCCGCCGATGCCGAGCTGAATGGAGGTATCGATGCAGGTGAGAACGTAGATCTTTGCCCCGTAGGCCCTCGCAAGCGAGCGAACGAACGGGTACGCCTTTAAGGCTTCGTCGGAGAGGTCGGTAGTGAGGAGGATCTTCTTGATATCTGCTGTGGTCATGCTCGTCAGCATCTAGCGATCGAGAGCGGTTGTCCAGGGGGGGGATCATGTCCGGTTATGAACCCAACAGGGTGGTGAAAAATGATTTACTGCCGCGCATTTCGATAGTTTGACTCCCCCCTCCGCCAAGGCTTCGGAGGACAAGGCACCTTCGTTGGAGCCGCCGAAAAAATCCTCAGCGTATCTCAGTGGATACGCCCTCGCCTCCGTTAAAACTTCGGCGAGCCCTCGTCTAGCTAAGGCCTCGACGTAGCCTTGGCGAGGTTGGGACCCGTTTTTTCGTCTTTTCCGCCTCGTTTCCTCAACACTCTCACAATGCTCACGACTGAACCATTTTTCACCACCCTGCTACAAAGAGCAGTCGCGGGCCTGAATATGGCGCACCTTACCACAATCATCGCGGCTTTTGAGCATTTGCACCATTTTCATGCTTCCTCACAGCAATTTTTGGGACGAAATGACTTATTGTCAGCCTCTTGGCGCTACAGGATGATACCGACGTTGCGTAATTACCCGAACAACCGAGGGATCTCTATGACACTGTGTGACCTTTCAACTTTCGGACTGAGTGAGACTCGTGGATTTCTTCCTCACACGGACCCGCTGATGAGCCTACCGCCCGTCTTCGCGGCATGGGAGACGGTGGCGCACCGATTGCCGAAGTACCTCGCCGGTTTGAGCCTTCGTAAGACGGTTGACGCTCTTCCGCATTTTGATGTGAACGCGCTTGCAAGCGACGCGGAGGTTCATCGCGCGATGGTTATCTTGTCGTTCATCGGGCACGCGTACGTGTTTGGAGAGAAGCCCACAGTGGAGCGGATTCCGGAGGTGCTCGCGAAGCCGTGGTACGAGGTCGCCAAAGCGCTCGGCCGTCCACCCGTTCTCTCCTATGAGTCATACGCCCTCGATAACTGGCAGCGGATCGATCCGAATGGTCCGATCGCGATGGGGAACGTCGCGCTCGCGCAGAACTTTTTAGCCGGCATCGACGAGGAGTGGTTTGTCATCATTCACGTGGATATTGAGGCCCGGGCGGCGCAAGCGCTCAAGGCTATCGCAAAGGGTCGCAAAGCGGTGATCGCGGGGGACGTGAACGCCCTGATAACAGAGCTCAAGGAGATGGCGTGTGCTCTTGATGGGATGTACGCCTCGCTGTGCGCGATGGTGCTGCACTGCGATCCGTTCATCTACTTCCATCGTGTGCGCCCCTATATTCATGGTTGGAAGAATAATCCATCGCTTCCGAATGGGCTCATCTACGAGGGGGTTCTTGAGTACGGCGGGCAGGGGCAGATCCTTCGCGGCGAGACCGGAGCTCAGAGCAGTATCATACCTTCCCTGGACGCGTTTTTGGGAGTTGGGCATCAAGAGGATATCTTAAAGACCTACCTGATGGAGATGCGGACCTACATGCCGCCGAAGCATCGCGCCTTCCTTGAGGCGGTTGAGTCGGGACCATCAACGCGAGATTTCGTCATGGCTCATACCGCCAACGCGGATCTTAAAAAGGTGTACGATGAGTGCGTGGATTGGGTAGAGAAGTTCCGAACAAAGCACCTTGAGTACGCTGTAAGCTACATTGCTAAACAAGCGCAAACCGATCCGAGTAACCCTTCGCAGGTTGGAACGGGTGGGACTCCCTTCGTGAAGTACCTCACGAAGCATCGGGATGAGACCGGGCAGCACAAACTTGGGTGCCCTGTGACGGGGCATCCATAGGTTTTTGGAGTTTTTTGTCCTGGGTGGGGGCAGGGCCCCGTATTTCGTGAACTAGAGCGGGGTCTGGCACGGTCATAACTGCTCCTCCTGGGGCGTGAGGTCCCCCCACTTGAACATCTCTAGGTGCGAGCGCCCCTTCGTGGTACCGTGCCGGCTCATAGGTATGTCATTTCTACTGAATCACACATCAGGACCCGACGGAACGCTCCTTATCTCTGTGAGCTCGACATCGGTCTCGACCGGGGGCGACACGAGCGACGTTTTTCGAGCGATCGAGATCCTCGGTCCAGGAGGTCGAGTCGTCCTTTCCGCCACTGACTCCCACGCGTCTGATACCCTTCTTCTCGCGTCGGTTTTTAAGCTCGCGGCCTTATGCGCGCAGCGTGAGGTCTCCCTTTCGTTCTCCGGATTTCCCGAACAGGTGTCTCGACAGATATTACTTGCGCTCTCAGTGCCACCACGAAAAGGGGCGCGTCGGTCTCATGTTGAGGATTCTTTGCTCGTTGCTCTTGGACGGGCCTCCGTTACGCTCGGTGAGAATCTCAAAGGTTGGCTCGCTTTCCTCGGTGAGTTGCTCGTCGCTCTGTGGCTCTTTGTTCGACGACGCGCCCGCGTACCGGTACGCGATATCTGGGTTATCCTCGATGAGTGTGGGCCGGGAGCGCTTCCTATCGTGACCCTGATAAGCGTGCTCGTGGGCGTGATCCTAGCTTTTATCGGAGCCCAACAGCTTCGGCAGTTCGGAGCCCAGATATATGTCGCTAATCTCGTGAGTGTCGCGATGTTGAGGGAGATGGGCGCTGTCATGGCTGGCGTCATTATGGCGGGACGGACAGGGGCCGCCTTTGCGGCGCAGCTCGGCACAATGCAGGTGAACGAGGAGATCGACGCCCTCAAGACCCTTGGGGTCTCGCCGATGCAGTACCTCGTTGTACCCCGGGTTGTCGCGCTGATCATCATGATGCCCCTGCTCTGTGTGTACGCGGACGCGCTCGGTATCGCGGGAGGGGCGCTCGTGTCATCGCTCACCATGGATATCTCCCTTGCGCAATATTTCACGCAGGCCCAGACCGCCGTTCATATGCGGGACCTCTGGCTTGGTGTGGCAAAGAGTTGTGTATTCGGTGTCCTTATCGCTATCGCTGGATGCCTGAGTGGTATCCGTTGTGGAAGAAGCGCGTCGGCGGTTGGTATCGCAGTGACCTCCGCGGTGGTTTCCGGAATTGTGGCGATAGTTCTGTCTGACGCTGTGTTTGCGGTCATAACGGAGATTCTCGGGATCTAACCTATGAGTTCGTCATCACCGCACATCGTCGTTGACAACCTCACCATGAAGTATGGGGATTTCCTCATTCAGAAGGACCTCTCGTTCTCTATCAATCGTGGAGATATCTTTGTTGTGATGGGTGGAAGCGGGTGCGGAAAGAGCACGCTGCTCAAGCACCTTGTCGGTCTTATCGCGCCATCGAGTGGTCGGGTGATGTACGGTGACCAGAGCTTTTGGGAGCTCTCGTCCGCTGAACGGGATGTGTTACTTCGACGAGTCGGTATCCTCTACCAGAAGGGGGCTCTATGGACCTCGATGACGTTAGCCGAGAACGTGGCGATGCCGCTCCGGCAATACACGAACTATTCCGAATCAGAGATTCGGGATATCGCGAGTTATAAGCTTGCGCTCGTGGGGCTCTCTGGCTTCGAGGACTACTATCCATCCGAGATAAGTGGTGGTATGCAGAAAAGAGCCGGGTTGGCCCGCGCGATCGCGTTAGATCCTGAGGTGCTCTTCTTTGATGAGCCGTCAGCGGGGTTGGACCCGATAAGCTCTAAGCTCCTCGATGACCTCATCTTGGAGTTGAACAGAGGGTTGGGAGCAACGATCGTCGTGGTTACCCATGAGCTTCCGAGTATCTTCGCCATAGGCTCCAATTCGGTGTTTTTGGACGCGGACGCGAAGACGATGATCGCATCAGGAGATCCGAAGGAGTTGCTGCGGAGCTCGAGGGACCCGAGGATCATCCGTTTTCTTACTCGAGGGGGGAGAGAGGCGTAGCAAGTTATGAGTAAGGAACCGCGATACGCGTGGATAGGGACGTTTGTTGTAGGGGCGGTGTGTTTGATAGTGACCGCCGTGCTCTTCTTTGGCCGTGGGCGTCTCTTTGAGAATACCGCCACCTACATCGCGTTCTTTAGCGGTTCGGTCAAAGGCCTTCAGGTTGGAGCGCCCGTCAGCTTTCGAGGCGCTCGAGTCGGTAAAGTGAAGGATGTCTCCATCGTGTATAAACCTGCTAAGGATGAGTTAATCATTCCTGTGCTCCTTGAACTTGATGCCGATTCCGTTCAAGGCCTTAATTCGGTAGATGGCAAAAAGGGAGACCCCTCTGAGGCGGGTCTTGTCTCACGTCTCATTGCTCGGGGGCTCAGGGCGCAGCTCGGATTGGATAGCCTTGTGACGGGGCAGCTCTTCGTGCAGCTCGATTTTATGCCGGAGGTGCCGATTCGAATGATGGCTGATGACGACGAGGATTATCAGGAAATACCAACAGCTCCATCGCCCCTGGAGAAGCTCCAGGAGACCCTTCAGCAGATCCCGCTCGCGGAGCTTGCGCAGAAGACAGTGGTCGCAATTGAGAAGATTGAGGAGCTCCTCTCCTCTAATGATATTAAGGACGCGTTCACGAATCTTAACTCGCTCATCAAGGAGCTTGAGGTAGTGACAAAGGATATAGACCTCAAGGCCGATGGGCTGTCGCAGGACTTCAAGGTTGCTTCTGGGCAGCTCACCTCGACCTTAAAGACCTTACAATCAACCCTTCAGCAGAGCGACCCGCTCCTTGGAAAGACCTCCGCGGCTATGGATGAGGTATCTAACTCGGCTCGGGCGCTCAGGCGACTCGCTGATTATCTTGAGCAGCATCCTGAGTCGCTGCTGAGAGGGAAACGGTAGGCAGATATGAAAACGATACAACGAGCTCTCGTCGCGCTTCTTATGCTCTCTTCGTTCGGATGTTTTCGGTCGCCGCCATCACGGTTCTACTCGTTGATATCTCAGCGGGAGGCTGAGGTAGCGCCTGCGCTGTCATCGGATGGGGTGCAGCTCGAGGTCGCCTCGGTGATTTTTCCTCAGTATCTCAGCGATCCCCGCATCGCGGTTCGTACAGGAATGAATGAGATCTCCCGTGATGAATATGAGCGGTGGATTGAGGATCCGGATGTGAATTTTCGAGAGGCTCTCCTCGCCGATCTTTCGCGAGAGTTGAAGAGTAGTAACGTGTTTTCCTCGGATGTATACCCACAACGCCGGGGCGCTCGGGTTCTTCAAGTGGAGGTGTTGCAGTTCGATGTGACTGAGGAGGGGAAGGCTTTACTCAAGGCTCGTTGGTCCACCGGTGTCGATCGAAGCGCACTATCCACCGTTCCACTCACTGTGTCTGAGTTTACGGGCTTATCAGAGGGAAGCTCAAGCGAGGCTCGCGTCGCCGCGTTAAGCTCTCTGGTCTGTGAGTTCGCTCGAGTGGTCGCCGCTCGGGTCACTGGCCCGCAGTAGCTCTGCAGAGAAACCGACACCTGGGTACTCAAAACGACACCTCTTTTGACTAAGCGCGAACTTCTCCGTACCCTCGCGGCGCGTGTAGGTAGCAGCGAAGGTGGGGCATATGGTCTCTTTTAATGGTCCTCGTCCAGATCCTGAAGGTCAGCGAGGTGGTACTAATCCGTCAGATCGTGGGCAGGTCTTCCGATCGAGTTTTGCGGCGCTCGTTGAAGTCGTTTACGATCCCTCGCTGCGCGGTGAGGTTGAGCAACGAGCCGGCCAGTTCTGCCGCGAGGCGCTCCAGCATCTTCGAGAGGGCCACCTTCCGCCCGAGGATGTATTGCTAACGCTCAAACTTAAAGACCCACACACGGGGAGCTACGTTTTCGCCGAGCTGGGGTTGCTTCCTCACACTCTGGGCGCAGTGTGTGGGGTTGTGACGGACCGGATTGCGCAGGGCAAGGCTGTGTCAAGCGCGGCGATATCAAGACTAGGATGGTTTGCCGCAGCACCGGATCTTGTCGGGGTTCCCGGAAGTCTGGATGCGTACAGAGCTATGGTGGTCGGTGCTACCCATTTCTACCAAACATCAAAAGCCGACAAGGGGGACGAGTGGCTGCGGGTCAATCCTACAGGACTGTTCGCTACTTTGATGACGAATCTGCACAAGTGCTCCGAGCCCCATCCCGATCTTGTGGCTGGAGTCGTACGTGCTCTCGGGAGTATTCCGCTTGCTCCTCCGCTGCTCGATGGACTCGATTCTCTGCTCGTTAACACGGTGCATCCTGCCCGAACGTCGATTCCAGCGGTGGTGAGGGAGGCCGCGATACACGCTCTCGCGGATCGGATTCGACGGCCACCCCTTCGTTTCGCATGTGAAGAGGGGGCTGGGGTTGTAGACCGTCATGCGGCGTGTCAGCTCTTGAGCGCCGTGCTGCGGCAACGATCGGAGCCAGGGGTCATCGGCGCGGCATTTCAACGACTGGGCGAGATGCTAGGAGACGAGGCTCGTACCATGCTTGAGGCGAAAGAGGGCTTTGCTCGTAGCTCATTCCTGCAAGCTAAGAATAGTGAATCATCGACTCAGACTGTCATCGATGCGTGGCATCGTGCTGAGGGGATCGTTGCGGGGTGTGGCGATGAATTAACATACCGATTAGCCTATTTGAGAGCTTTTCAGGAGGCCGAGAGGGTAGATACCGGGCTGCGTTTCCACCAACTCTCCCGATACCTGAGAAAGTATACGCCTTCATCGCTTCATACCGTCATTGAGGGGATCCTCCATTGGGGCTATCGATACGTCGACCGATTGACGAATGGAGCTGCTGACACGGCTGCGTGAGGAATGCGTTACGCATGAGGCACGCCCGCCCTTAAAAACGGAGCCCTTTTTCACCACCCTGCTAGGGAAGCGAGGCAAAACCTGCTAGTAGTTTAATTGTGGACGCCGACACGTGAACGTGCGCGTGCTCGTAAACGTCCACGTACCCGAAAACGTTGGTATTTTTATTCCGGGTACGTTCACGTTCACGTTGGATTTTGCCTCGCTTCCCTAGGCTGGTTCTACAGAGAGGAGGAGGGCGCCATTCGGTATCTCTTGGCCCTTCGTTACGTGAACCTCAATCACCCTGAGATCCGCGGGTGCCTTAATCGGGTTCTCCATTTTCATCGCCTCGATTACCACCAGTGTAGCACCCGCGGGAACGATATCTCCCAAACTTACTTTGACATCGGAGATAATCCCCGGTAGCGGAGCCTTGATATCTGGCAGCAGTGCGACCTTCGAAGGAGACGCCTCTCGTCGAGAGGTTCCTTTTGGAAGAAGCGTAACGGAGAACTCTCCTGGTTCTACGCCGGTCAAAGGTGTCACCGGCATCGTGTAATCTCTGTCGTCTACGGAGAAAGTCAGACTGGTTCCGCTTCGGCTTTTGAGCACAACGGTAAAAGTTTTTCCGCGAAGGGTCACCGAATACGTACTCATCGACCGCTCCTATCGGTTGCTTCGATTCGGCCCACCGACCTCCAGAGAGAGGGAGGCTCTGTCGAGGTGAAGAGTAGATTTCCAGCCCCATCAACGGTGAAATCCCCAGGCGGGAGAGTGCTTCCGATGATCGAAGCGATACGTGAGAGTGTCTCTCGCGAGATCTCACCTGGATGTGTTCCTCCCGACACGAATCGGATGCCATCATGGTAGAGCGGAGGCGGTAGGGGTGGTCGGAGGTTGCTCATCGGAATCTAGAGAGGAATATTGCCGTGTTTTCGCTTGGGAGGGGCCTGTCGCTTGGTTGAAAGGGTGGCGAAGGCCTCGATTACCTTGCTTCGGGTCTCACGGGGCTTGATGACAGCGTCGATGAATCCTAGCTCGGAGGCCTCCCAAGGATTGGCGAACTTCTCCCGGTACTCTTTGACGAGTTGGGCGCGCTTCTCCGTTTCTTTGCCCAGTTTCGCCGCCTCCTCAAGTTCGCGCCTGAAGATGATGCTCACCGCGCCATCCGGTCCCATCACCGCTATTTCGGCCGATGGATAGGCAAAGTTCACATCTGCGCGGATGTGTTTAGAGGCCATGACATCGTACGCGCCCCCGTAAGCCTTGCGGGTAATGACCGTAACCTTGGGCACGGTCGCCTCAGCGAAGGCGTAGAGTAACTTAGCTCCGTGGCGGATAATTCCCCCGTGCTCTTGCTGAACGCCGGGCAGGAATCCTGGCACGTCAACGAGTGTGAGGATGGGGATGTTAAAGGCGTCGCAGAAGCGCACGAAACGAGCGGCCTTAGTGCTCGCGTTGATGTCGAGACACCCAGCTAAGACCGAGGGTTGATTAGCGACAATACCGGTCGAATGGCCGTTGAGGCGTATAAATCCGATCGCGATATTGGGCGCATACGCACCTTGCACCTCGAAGAATTGGTTCGAATCAGCGATAGAGGTAATCAGTTCCTTGATGTCGTACGGCTGATTCGGTTGATCCGGGATTAACCTATCAAGGGAGGGATCCTCTCGGAGCGCGAGGTCCCCAGAGAATACCATGGGAGCTGAATCAAGGTTGTTTTGTGGGAGATACGAGAGGAGCTCCTTGCACATCGCGATGCACGCCTCGTCGTCGGATGCCTCAAAGTGCGCCACGCCACTAATCGAGGTGTGCGTATCAGCTCCTCCGAGTAGCTCCTTGGAGACCTCCTCCTTCGTAACCGTTTTGATTACGTCGGGACCCGTGATGAACATGTGGCTCTTCTCCTTCACCATGAGGATGAAGTCGGTGATTGCAGGAGAGTACACGGCGCCCCCAGCGCATGGCCCTAAGATTAGAGAAATTTGGGGGACGACCCCCGAAAGGAGTGTGTTGCGGAGAAATATGTCTGCGTATCCACCCAGACTTTCAACCCCTTCTTGGATGCGGGCTCCCCCCGAGTCGTTAAGACCGATCACCGGACAACCGATTCGCTCCGCGAGGTCCATGATCTTGACGATCTTTTTCGCGTGCATCGCGGCGAGTGACCCACCAAATACCGTGAAGTCCTGCGCGAAGACGCACACCCGTCTTCCGTTAACGGTACCCGTTCCCGTTACGACGCCGTCCCCAAGATGTCTCTTGTCCGCGAGACCAAAGTTTGATGACCGGTGCGTAACAAATTTGTCGTATTCCGTGAATGAGCCCTCATCGAGAAGAGACCTGATACGCTCTCGTGCGGTGAGCTTTCCGCTTGCATGTTGACGTTGCACCCGCTCCGCGCCTCCGCCAGCTTCGGCTTCGGCGTTTCGCCGCTCAAGTTCGTTTGATTGACTCATAGTGACTCGATGTTACCACGGAAGATGGCTCGGGAAAGGACCTCTTTTACGAGGGCAGGCGACGGGCATATGACGGGAGCTTTGCCCTGTCTACGACCGGTTGGCCCTCTGGTCGCTTCATAATGACGTTCGGGTGGAAAACCTTCTTTACTCCCAAAGTGCCGCGGGGCTATCTTGACCCTTATGGTCACTTCGTGCGCTTTTTCCCGTATTTTTCGTCATGTCATCTTCACCACAGCGCTTCTTGCTGCGGGCTGCTCCGAGATCTCCCCAAAACCCGCGAGAACGCCAGAGCCCGCTGAGAAAGTAGTGTTCGACGCGATGTCCTCGTACTACTGCGCTCAACAACGATGGCCGTCGAGCTGGGATGAGTTGGCTCAGTTCGATGGACTCTCGCCCGAGGGGCACCACGCCCTAGGGGAGATGCTTACCCCGGAACTGTCATCACCACGAGCAATATTGCTCGTGGTCCGGTACAAGAACGCACAGGGTATCGACCGGCGGGTCGTGTACATCGCGCCCCCTGAATGCGAAGGAGGGAAGGATCCTCAAAGGGTCTCGATGGCTGGCGGTAGGGTCAGCTTTTCGCGACTTCCGGGTTTCCAACAGCTCGATGGTGCTGCCGTCAAGGCGAAGTGGAGAGATGGTCCTTATCCCGACGTCGCCTGGAACGATCCGACGAGAGGTATCTTCGTGACGGTGCGTTTCGGCGAAGTTTCTGTATCACCTCAGGAGTTGCCTGCGCTCAAGGAGGACCTTGAGGGCGCGTACGAGGCCTCTGTGCCAAGCCTCACCTGGATCGAGAGGAGTGTCGCTAATGGTGAGGAGCCCGCCAAACTTATTCATATCCTGTCGAGCGACTCTCCCACTGGGTCGACCGTCTCATATACGATGTCCATGTCCTTTGACGAACGCTTGCTAACGATTTCGGTCTCTGGTCCTGCTGAGCGGGAGAAGGAGATTGACCAGGTGGCAGGATCGCTTCGTCGCTCGTTGAGGCTGCGATAGTGTATGGCTGAGGATAGAATAGTCAGGACATCCTCGGGGCTACCTATCAAAGAGGTCTACGGTCCTGCGGATACGGGGGGGCGAGGTGCCGAGCAGCCGGGAGAGTTTCCGTACACTCGCGGTATCCATCGCTCGATGTATCGCGGAAAGGTGTGGACCATGCGGCAGTACGCGGGATTCGGTTCCGCGGCTGAGACGAATGCTCGTTATCACTTCCTCCTTCGACAGGGGATCACGGGATTGAGCGTGGCGTTCGACCTTCCGACTCAGATGGGGCGCGATCCCGACCATCATCTGGCTCGCGGAGAGGTTGGTAGAGTGGGTGTGTCGATCTCCACGATCGATGATATGGATCGACTTTTTCAAGGGATAAAGCTCGAAGACGTTTCGATCTCGATGACGATAAACGCGACTGCGTCTATCCTTCTCGCTTTTTTGGTGGTCCTCGCCGAACGGAGAGGGGTCCCCCTTACCGCTCTCCGAGGCACAACCCAGAATGATATCCTCAAGGAGTACATCGCTCGAGGGACATATATTTATCCCCCGCGGCCAGCGATGCGCCTCGTGACCGATATCTTCTCGTACTGCGCCGCGCATGTACCGAATTGGAACACCATTAGCGTGTCGGGCTACCACATCCGCGAGGCCGGAAGCACTGCGGTTGAGGAGGTCGCTTTCACCCTCGCTGATGGCATCGCCTACGTTGACGCCGCTTTGCAACGAGGGCTGAAAGTTGATGAGTTCGCGCCGCGGGTGGCTTTCTTCTTCAACTGCCATAACAATTTCTTCGAAGAGATTGCGAAATTCCGCGCCGCCCGGCGCATGTGGGCTCGCATTATGAGGGAGCGCTTCGGGGCTCAAGATCCTCGCTCTATGATGTTGCGATTTCATACACAGACCGCTGGGAGCTCTCTTACGGCCCAGCAGCCTCATAACAACGTCGTGCGAACGACCGTGCAGGCTCTCGCCGCCGTACTTGGTGGAACCCAGTCCCTTCACACCAACGGATTTGATGAGGCGCTTGGCTTGCCGACCGAGCAGAGTGCGCAGCTCGCGTTGCGGACGCAGCAGATTATCGCCGAGGAGTCTGGGATTGCGGCGTCAGCCGATCCGCTCGGTGGAAGTTACATGATTGAGGCCCTGACCGACTCCATAGAGCGAGAGGCTCAGCGTCGACTTGACACGATCGACGCGATGGGAGGCATGCTCGCCGCTCTTGAGCAGAGATATCCTCAGGGCGAGATCGAGTCGTCCGCTTACGAGGCGCAACTCGCGGTGGAGCAGGGGAGTTCGGTCGTTGTAGGGGTGAATCGATATTGTGAGGAGGGCGCCGGTGAGGCTCCACCCGTTTTAAAGATAAACCCGAAGGGGGAATCCGAGCAGTTGGTTAGGATAGCAGAGTTTAAGGCGCGCCGTGATAGCGCGAAGGTCGCCGCCGCGCTCTCCTCTCTTGAAACGCTCGCGCGCTCCGACGGTGAGTTGATGACCCCCATCGTTGAATGCGTTCGTTCCTCGTGCACGTTGGGGGAGATATCCAACGCTCTTCGAAATGTGTTCGGAGAATATCGGGACGTCTGATGCTTCCCCTACGCCGGGCCCGACCCTTCTATCGTTGGCTTTCCCTCGCTTCCCTACGGCGCCTAAGCTATTGAAAAGACTACCTGGCGGGCCATGACTGCGTTGCATATATACCGAGGCGGCAACACTTTCCCGAATCTTGTTCAAGTATCGTAATATCTGAATATATATTTGTATGAATGTGACAATACTATGATATGTCACTGATTCTGGAGGGAATATGCCTCAGCAATTATTGGTCGCGCAGCAGCTCGCCGACATTCTGGCGGTTATCGCGCATCCTCACCGTATTCGAATAATTGAGGAGCTCGGTCGTCAGGAGCTCGATGTTCGCACGCTGGCCGACAAATTGAATCTTCGTCAGTCGACCCTCTCGCAGCACCTCGCGCAGCTTCGAGCTCAGGGGATCGCTGTCGCGGAGCGGGATGGAAGAACGGTGCGATATCACCTCACCAACGTTTGGCTTGCGACGTGGTTAGTAGAGGGCTTCCAGCTCCTGGAGATGCGAAACCTCGAGAATTCGAAGATAATGGAAGCGGCAAAAGCCGTCAAAAAGATATGGCGCCTCAAGGGTCGATAGAATCAATCGGGTGTAATGATGGGTAGTTCGACAAATGTAAAACGCAGCGATCTGCAGATAGCGATGCGCGTGCTTCGCATGCTCCATGGCGAATCTCACGATGTCGCGGTGGTCTTTTTGTACGCGCTTGCGGTGGGCTTGTGTTCACTGGCTATTCCGGTCGGAGTGCAGTCCGTTGTGAACTCGGTTGCGTTCGGCGTGGTGTTACAGCCTCTGGTGGTCGTTACCTGTCTCGTCGGTGGCGTTCTGCTTTTTTCAGGGGTCCTTCGAATCCTTCAACTTGTTGTTGTTGAGATCTTGCAGCGGCGACTCGTTGTTCGTATCTCCCTCGCGCTCGCCGAGCGAATCCCACATGTTGAGTTCGAGCAGTTTCGAAGTAAGTACGGACCTGAGTACGTGTTGCGATTTCTAGAGAGTTTTTCCGCTCAAAAAAATGTATCGGCACTCCTGCTAGATGGAATTGCGCTGTTCTTTCAGATCGCCGTTGGACTGGTTCTGGTATCGTTCTATCACCCGTTTTTCCTGGTGTTCTCGATAGTTCTTACCCTTCTTTTGGTGCTCTTAGTTGCTCCGCTTGGCATCGGCGCCGTGAGGACCTCGATTAAGGCCTCGGACGCCAAGTATGAGGTTGCGACCTGGTTGCAGGACCTCGCTCGAGTTCCGATCCTATTCAAATCGAATCGAGGCGATTCCTTCGCTCTCGAACGGGCGGATCAGTTGGTGAGTTCTTACTTGGGGTGGCGCGCAAAACATTTTCGAATACTACTCCGCCAAATCGTTGGGTCAGTAACCCTACAGGTACTGGCAAACACCCTCCTGCTCGGCCTTGGCGGATGGTTAGTTATTCGTCAGCAGCTGACACTGGGGCAATTAGTGGCGGCTGAGCTGATCATCGGAGTCATTCTCAGTGGGGTCGCGAAGTTGGGGCGGTATCTCGATAAATTTTACGACCTCTGCGCGTCCGTGGCGAAGCTCGATGCCCTTTTCGATGTTCCGTATGAGAAGGAGTCTGGCTCATTCTTCTCGCCAGCGGGGGACCCCGCGAGTCTCGTGATAAGCAATCTCATCGTTCGTCACGCAAGCCACATAGAGCCGATACTCAATGGCATCTCCCTGTCGATCGCTCCGGGTGAGAAAGTTGCGATTCGGGGGCAGAACGGGTCTGGTAAGAGCACATTGGCTGACTGTGTATACCGGATCTCGGCGCCGACCTCTGGTCGGATTGAGATCGATGGTCACGATGTTCGGGAGGTTCATCCGCTTGAGTTGCGGAGTGAGATAGCGCTCGCTCGGGGGATCGATCTATTCCACGGAACGATAGAGGAGAACCTCACCCTGAGCAGTGGAGGGGTTTCTTCAACTCGTATACGCGAGGCGTTAAGCATGGTGGGGGTGCTTGAGGATATTTACGCACTGCCCGAAGGTCTTCAAACCATCCTTCAAGGACAGCCTGAGCCGCTCTCTCGAGGTCAAGCCGCGAGGCTCATGATCGCTCGGGCCATACTCATGGACCCACGCCTTATCATCATCGACGGAGTTCTTGATGGTATTGATGAGAGTACGGTGGCTGGTCTCCTCGCGGAGCTTACGGGGCCCAAGGCGCCATGGTCACTCTTGGTGCTGACTCACGAAAAGAATGTAGCGCGGCACTTTGCAAGGTCGTACCAGCTGCAAGGGGGGCAACTCGTCCCGCTTACCAATTAAGGAGATCTGCATATGGTTTTCGATGATGGTCGAGTAGGAGATTTTACCCATTCAGCGGATTATTTGACCCTCGACGAGGTTGTCGAGGGATCGCGGATTGAGTTGCAGTCGCCTGGTCTGGTTGGCACTCACGGAAGCGTTCGTTTCGGGGCTGCGCTGGTGTTGTTGATGATCGTTCTCTCAGCTCTGGCGATGGTATTCTCGCCATGGACG
>JAIXQT010000209.1 GCA_027485595.1 Pseudomonadota bacterium
CGAACATGATCCTTGACGACGGTGGAGACCTCACGATTCTTATTCACAACAAGTATCCGGAGATGATGAAGGACATCTATGGAATCTCTGAGGAGACCACCACGGGCGTTCACCGTTTGTACGAGATGCTCAAGGCGGGAACACTGAAGGCTCCAGCGTTCAACGTCAACGATTCCGTAACTAAGACAAAGTTCGACAATCTTTACGGATGCCGCGAGTCTCTTGCTGACGGAATCAAGCGCGCTACTGACGTGATGGTAGCCGGCAAGGTTGTTGTCGTAGCTGGATATGGCGATGTAGGAAAGGGTTCCGCTCACTCGATGAAGAGCCTCGGCGCTCGCGTTCTCATCACCGAGATCGACCCGATCTGCGCTCTTCAAGCCGCTATGGAAGGATACCAAGTTGTATCGATGGAGACAGCAGCTCCAGTCGCTGACATCTTCGTGACTGCGACCGGCAACGTAAACATCATCAACGAGAAGCACTTCAAGGTGATGAAGGACGAGGCCATCCTGTGCAACATCGGTCACTTCGACAACGAGATCGATATCGCTTGGCTTGAGAAGAACACAACCGAGGTTAACATTAAGCCTCAAGTTGATAAGTTCGTCTTCAAAGACGGACGCGCTATCGTCGTTCTCGCTCGTGGACGTCTTGTGAACCTTGGTTGCGCGACCGGCCACCCAAGCTTCGTAATGTCGACCTCGTTCACGAACCAGACTCTCGCGCAGATCGAGCTCTACACGAAGAAGGGGCAATACCCAGTTGGTGTCTACGTTCTTCCAAAGATCCTTGACGAGAAGGTCGCGCGCCTTCACCTCAAGAAGCTTGGCGTTGAGCTCACCGAGCTGACGAACCAACAGGCTGAGTACCTCAGCATGAAGAAGGAAGGTCCATACAAGCCTGAGCACTACAGGTACTAACGCTCTGCCCTCGCACGAGGTCACGATGCGACCCCCGCCCGGCGAAAGCTCGGCGGGGGTTTTTTGTTCTATCAATCGATCGCATCCCCGCTCGCCCGCGTTACGATACCGCGGATAATGACTTGTTCTAAATCGGATGAAGCTCGCTACGAGAAGAGATGGCACTTGATCTCACCCTGAGACCATCCTACCCTCGTTGCGTGTCAACGTTCCTCGTTCATCAAGAATCATCCTACATCGTTCTCCTTGCCGACTCCCTCGGCACCAAGAGCCATGGCGCTGGCGGCGCACCCTACACCGTAACGGCCCCAAAGCTCGTCCATGTCGCTCCCGGGGTGTACGCCGCTCACGCTGGCACCTTACAGCCAGCGATCGACATGCTCTCTGAGCTTGAGAAAGTCCTTTCGACAGCGACGAAGTGGGAAGCCGTTACCTCTCGGATGCGCCAGATCGGAGAGAGCGTGTACGCCCGCTACCAAGAGCGATTTAAGACAGACTCGTTTGATGTTCGAGTAGTTCTGGTTCTTACCGGTGAGCGTCGGCATCCATCCGATAGTGAAAACGACCGCAGCTCCTCTATCGTACTGTGGGAGGTTGCACGAAAGTTCGAGCCCCACCATGTTACAGGCGATGTGTACTTCGCTGGGAGCGTGCCACTCTCGGAGCTCATCACAAACTTTTTGAAACAACCGCTCCTCGCTGGGATGTTGCAACAAGGTCCACTGGCGGCTGCCCACGCCCTTGTAGCGGCCCACGCGGCGCTCTCAAAGTTAAGCTCTACCATCTCTCCCGACGCGAATGTGGTAATAATTGGAGAGGATGATGAACATACGGTTCTTCACGGCACCCTACTGGACCTAGCTCAAGCAGCTCTCATTAAGGGGTGAGTGATGAACGTACATCTTTAAGGGGAGTGCGCTTACCAATCGTGCCATCTCTATGAGCTCAGTAACGCCCAATCCTTCACCTTTCACGCGACGTTGCACTCGAACGGGCTCAATCCTCATCGCATCCTGCGCCGTCCTCTACCTCGCGGCGTTCCTGACTGACTATGAGGAGAACATACTCATCTTCTTGGCGAACGTGTTCGCGCCGGCAGCGCTCGTTGTTGTGGTTGGAGGCGCAATTATAGCGGAACTGTTCTCCAGGTTTCGCAAGCAACAGGTCGCACCACGTCGCCGAATTATAGGCGCTTTACTCATAATCTCTGTGCTTGTTCCCACCGTAGTGGGTGAACTTCGAGGGCACGCAACACCAAACGACACCTCTTCACCCGCAGGGATGGAGCTAACGGTGCTCGATGCCAATCTGCTTGGTCCTGTTGACGTCACCTCTGGCTTTTATGACGAGGTGGCTCGTCGCAAGCCCGACATTATTGCTCTCCAGGAGCTTAACCCGACCGTCGCGAACAACTTAATCTCCAAGGTGGGTGATCTGTATCCGTGCAAGCAGCTCGCGCCACAGCCCGGCGTAAACGGCATGGGTGTGTTCGCGCGGTTTCCCTGTATTCAACGCGACACCTCCCACGTTCGAGCTGGCATCGGCATGCCACAGATCGTCGACGTGGCGCTGCCTGACAACAAAACGGTCGCGGTCATTAACGTGCACACGATCCCACCCCACTGGCTGGTCAAAAAATCGCCGGATGACTCCACGATACGACAGCTCTCAAACGCTATCGTCGAACGAGAGCTGTTTATCAAGGAGGTCTTAGAGGAGTCCCGTTTAGTGCGTACCGACGCTGTCATACTGGCCGGAGACCTCAACGCGACTACTCGAAACCGAGTGTATCGTATGGTTCGCCGGATGGGGCTCTTCGACTCGTTCTCGGTGGGAAGTCGCCTGCACGGCGGCACGTGGCCGGCCCCATACATTCCGCTGCCCTCCTGGCTCGTTCGAATTGATTTCATTTTCCACTGCCGTGGTCTCGTAGCTCTCCACTCTGAGACATTGCCTGAAGGATACGGCTCCGATCACAGAGGTATCATCGCAAAACTAGCTCTGAGAAAATGACCAATCACTCTTCGACTGGTCGAGCATCTCGTATCACCACCCTGCTAGTGAAGGAGCACCGGATATCGAAGCTCGAAGCGCGGGATCTGCACGGTAAACACGCCCCCCTCCCGGCGACGGAAGATGTAGGTGCCGTGCATCGCTCCGATTGGATCCTGGATTACCGTGCTGCTCGTATACTCAAAACGCTCACCGGGTTTCAGAACCGGTTGCTGCCCAACGACACCGGCACCTGTTACCTCTCCGGTTTGCTCTCCCGCTGATTCTATCAACCAGTGGCGCTCTAAGAGCTGCACGGTATCGCTTGAATGATTGTCTATGGTCACCGTATACGCGAATACAAATTCGCCATCTGAGGGACGGGACTCCTCATGAATCGGTGTTGGCTCAACCGTCACCGTAATACTTGCGGTCGTCTCAGTGAACGTGCTCATGCTCTTTATTTTACCGAATGAGATCGTCGGACGAAAGGGAGTCACGGACGTAATGCTGGATTAAGGCAACGTTCCGTGTTACCTGACCTCTATCAGCATGGAACGCCCCCTGTACAACACTATGAGCCCTTTGCGCCCCTATCGGGGTGAGTTCAAAGCCCAGGAGGTAATCCAGGAGTGCGGCAAGGTGTGGCGTCTGATTACACGATCTTCGCACTGGAACGCGATCCGAAGGTCTCTTAGTGGCCTGAATTATAATGGGAACCTATCAGCGACAGCCGTACATCTTCACGCTGACGCGATCACGGCGGAGATGCCGGCCGACATCGACTTAGCCCCCCTGAGAGATCTGTGTCGCTCCTTGATCTCCTGGAGAACCGGCCCATTCCAGCTTGGAGATTTTGTCCTTGATACCGAGTGGCAGTCCCACATGAAATGGGGGCGGGTGGCTCCGATGATCCCTCAAAAATCTGGCCTGAGGATCGCAGATGTTGGATGCAGCAATGGATATTTTCTCTACAAGCTCGCAACGCTCGACCCTGAACTAGCTATCGGCTTCGACCCGATTGAACGATGTTGGCTTCAATTCGCCTTACTCCAGTCGATCATGCGGGTCCCCAAGCTCGCCTTCCTTCCGATGGGGATCTTAGCACTCGACGCGTTTCCGAGCTTCTTTGATTTCATCCTCTGCATGGGGGTGATCTATCATCAACGCGATCAAGCGCTGGCGGTGAAGAGGCTCTACGACGCGACCCGTCCCGGAGGACACGTGCTCATGGAGAGTCTTGTAGTTCCCCACGACGAGCCTCTGGTCGTCACGCCACCTGATAGATACGCAAAGATGCGAAACTCGTGGACAATCCCATCAGCCGCATCCCTTATGACTCTCTTCCTCGACGCGGGATTTCACGATGTACAGGTGAAGTCATTCGGTCCACTGACACCCGCCGAACAGAGACGGACAGAATTCGCTCCGTTTGAGAGTTTAGCTGACTTCCTCGATCCTCACGATAGTTCCCGCACTATTGAGGGGCATCCAGCTCCTCATACCGCGGCGGTGATCGGCCGCCGCTAGCACTTTGAGTACACGCCGATTAATACTCGGCTCCTATCAGCAGCTCCTCAATACTCACATCGAGAGCTTTAGCGAGCTTGGAAATAGCTCCGATGCTGATGTTCTGCTTACCGTGCTCAACCGCGCTAATGTAGGCGCGATCGAGGTCTGATGAGCTCGCGAGCTCCTGCTGGCTATAGCCTCGGAGTTTTCTATACTCATGCACAGAGTGCCCCAACTTTCGAAGAAAGAGCCCGAGTGAGTTCTCCGCGTTAAGAAGACCGCACACCTGTCGAGCTGAGATAACCGCGGTTTGTGGATCGGGCGCGAACGCGTCCGCGTGTACCTGGTCAAAGAGCTCGGGATTTATGATGAAGGCCGCGCCCCCAACAATCACCTTTGGCGCGGGATTAAGCTTTTTGAGCTCGTGCACCAACTTTGCGGCGACAGGGACGAGGCCGTTGAGAGAGCACGACACACACACAAGGTGCGCGCCCCGAGCTTTCGAAAACGGAACGAGGTGATCGGTGGGCACATCGGCACCAAGGAAATCCACCTCCCAACCATCCACGGACAGAAAGTCCGCCACAGCCTGCGCGCCGATGAAGTGTTGGTCCCCCTCTACTGAACTTACCACCGCTTTAAGGCCGAGCTTCAATCGAGTCTTGAGCAGCCCTTTCAGACGGGTCATCTGTCGAAGTGTAATCTGGGTGGCGATATGCTCTTGAGGTATTGTCACCTCACCCCTATGCCATCGGGCTCCTATGTCAATTTGCACCGGCATGAGAACGTCCAGATAGAGTTTTGAGGGGATTACTCCACTTGCGAGCCCCTGGTCCAGGACCCTTTGTGCCTCATCAGCGTTTCCCTCTAAGACAGCCGTCGCGTATGCGTTCCTGAGCTTGCCCAGTATGTCTGTGACCACAAAATCACCTCGCGTATTTGTTATATGCATAATCAGGGTACCAGATGCTGAGTAAATGCGCCACAAGCGTCCGTCATGGTGTGTAAATAAAACACCACCCCTCCTTCCGCCGAAAAACACTGGGATTTCAAAGTGTTAAGCAACGCCGAGGGAACGATATGTCATAACAACCGTGCATGAGCCACCTGCGTGAACACTTTGAAATCTTGGGAATCACGGAACAGAGCTCGCTCGAGGAGGCCGTCCTTTCCTACAAGGACCTCATTCGGGTATGGCACCCGGACCGCTTCGGACACGATCCTCGCCTTCGAAGGAAGGCTGAGGAGCACACCGGCCGCCTCAATGTAGCGATGGCCGCGGTGCGGCAGTTTTTTAAGAATCCATCTTCTCACAACGCCCCACGTGAGGCGGAGCGCAGTGGTGACAGAGCGCCACATGCTGCGCAGCCCGTGGCTGCGTCGATCGGGACGACCTTAGCTGTGCATCAGCGTAGGTCAGTCTCACTCCGTCACGTCCTTACAGGGTCAGCGCTCCTCTACCTCGGCATGTGGATGTCGATTGAGCACCCCGGAATGGCGATTCAGGTAGCACTCGGTATCGTTATCAGTGGCTACGGATTCTCTACCGCACTCGGAGGGGCAGCACTTCTATGCTTCGCGAGGCCCCTGATCTCCGTGACTAACTCATCGATCCGAGTACTCGGCAGACCGAGCATTCCCCTCGAACAGATTGCGGCTTCACACCTCATCGTTACGACCAAGGGCTCGCTCTTCACCCTCCTTGCGTCACCACACTACGTAAAAAAGACCCCCCTGCCCCTCAGGATGTGGCTGCGAGCGAATGCCCTCGTTCGGCGCTCTCACTACGAAGCTCGAGCATCCATCCTCGATACCCATCCGGCCCTCATTATCGACACCTTAGCGAACTTAGCCGCGCAAGGCGTGGTGCGTCCGCTCGTCCACTCCCACACACCGAGTTCCTGGGGCTCCTACGTTTCACTCCTTTCGATAGTAGCGCTTGCTGTTCCGGTGATTCGTACTCTCGTTGAAGGAGCACTTCGACCCGCGGCCATCCTCTCCTACCTCCTGCTGTTCGCCCTTTTACAGACCATCGCGGTGATTAAAACGATCGTTCTAGCGCCTACTCGGTGAGGCTATCTACCGATTGAAACCTGGGTTAAGACCCGGTATAAAACACAAAAAGTTACCAGCAGGTGATTCTTTTGCGGACCGATTTCAGCCTCTCAAGCGTCTAGTAAAGAGAGGACCGGTTCTTGGTTCTTGGGCCGCCCTAGCTCAGTTGGTAGAGCACTTCATTCGTAAGAAGTTGCTCGTCAATAGCTTGCGAAAATAAATGTCCGATTCCAGCTAGTTATGATGGTGGTAAAGGTGGTGATAGGAAACTGACCCAAAACTGACACAAGGTAGTTTTTAAATGGGTCAAAAAGTGCGTTTCTAGTTTTCTTTTTGTGTCAGTTTTGATCGTGACGATCTTCTCAACGTGAAGCATCGATCAGCAAGTTGAAGTGATGTTGAGAATGAAGTATTTTTTAAATATGCCGACTTAGCTCAGCTGGTAGAGCATTTCATTCGTAA
>JAIXQT010000256.1 GCA_027485595.1 Pseudomonadota bacterium
ATGAGGTCTTTCACCGCGCGAGGCCTGCTGAGTCCTCTGATCATCATAGAGCCCTTCAGGTCACGGCCGATGGGGGTAATATGAAGGTCCGCAACTCCAAGTATTCGTTGCGGAATGCTCTGGATGGTCTCTATCTCTTGCACGTGATCGTAATCGAGCCGAGAGGTCCGAGCCGACCACCACAGTCTGCCGGTGACGTGAATGAGATACGCTGGGGTGATCACGAGCCGCTCATTGTAAATGTTGAAGGCTGCGCGCGCCAGCACGAGTAGGGGTATGATCGGCAGGTAGAGCGTCGGGATCGACACGGGACCAAGAGATACGTCGTAGTCTCCAATCTCGGCGAGCTCTACGTTGAGGTACACAATACCCACCTCAAGCAACACCGTTATCCCTACGAGGAGATACTGATTCAGCCAAGACTGCCTGATGATAATGTTGTCACCATCTACGAAGCCGATGGTTGGCGCGCCGGTGTCGTTATTCACACGACTAGACTATGGGAATAGCGATGTGGCGTCCAGAGAGACTTGCTCGATGCCTTTCATCATGGTCGTGGCTCATAAATCTTCATGCGCCACCAAGGGTTTAGGGGATTCACGAGCGCCCCCTCCACTAGAAGTTAAGCGTTTCCTCCACCGCGGCCGCAATGTCGTCGGTTTGTGGCAAGACGATGTCCTCAAGGTTCGGAGAGTGAGGCACTGCCGCTGCGTATTTCATTCCAACTCGTTTCACAGGAGCGTCGAGGTTGGCGAAGCATGTCTCCGCTATCTGGGCCGCAATCTCTCCACCGAATCCTCCGAAGAGTACGTCTTCGTGAGCGATTACCACCCGACCCGTTTTGCGCACACTCGCAAAGATGTGCTCGATATCGAGCGGCACAATGGTGCGCAGATCGATCACCTCGATGGAGTATCCTTTTGACTCCATCACATGGGCAGTGAGAAGGCTCTTATGGACGAGCGCTCCCCACGTTACGATAGTGAGATCCGAGCCTTCACGAACGGTTTTCGCTTTTCCAATCGGAACCACGAAATCAGCGTCCCCCTCCGGGCCCTTTGCGTATACCTGACGGTAGAGCCCCTTGTGCTCAAGGAAGAGGACGGGGTCGTGTGCTCGGATAGCGGCCTTTAACAATCCTTTCGCGTCTGTAGCGTTCGATGGATAGAGTACGAAGAGTCCAGGAAAGTGAGCAAAGGTCGCTTCGATATTTTGCGAATGGTAGGCGCCGCCTCGAATGTATCCACCTACCGGTATTCGGAGCACCGCGGGACATCCGTAGTCTCCGGCGCACCTATAGTGGAGCATCGCGAGCTCGTTCCTGATCTGGTTCGCGCCGGTCCAGACGTAGTCCCCGAACTGGATCTCAGCGATCGGTTTCATGCCTCGAGATGCTAAGCCGATCGCCGCTCCGACGATTGAGCTCTCAGCGAGCTGGCTATTGAAAACTCGGGTTGCTCCGTGCTTCGCGGTCAGCCCGGCGGTAACGGTGAATACTCCACCTTTTCCATGAGCAACATCCTCACCAAAAACGCAGGTGTCAGGATTTCGCGCCAGCTCTTCGTCGAGGGCGTGGTTGAGTGCGTCAACCATGAAGACCTCTTCGCCGGTCGCCTGCCGCTCCTCGATTCCTACCCAGGGGGTCGGATTCTTGAAGGTGTGCGAGGTAGCGTCGCTGCTTGTTGGATCAGGGGTATTTTCCGCGTCCTCAGCCGCGCGATCCACGAGCTGTTTCAGGTCGCTGTGGATAGCCTCGATCTCAGATTGAGTGAGGACCTTACGATCAAGGAGCATCGCTCTCGTGAGTCGAAGGGGACACCGAAGTTGCTCCTTGGCGAGGTCCTCCGAGGTGCGGTACTTAAGGTGATTGTCAGAGATCGAGTGGCTCTGCAGCCGAGGAACATGGGCCTCGATCAGAGATGGACCTTCACCGCGACGCGCTCGGTCATGAGCGAGCTTTAGAGCCTCGGTTGAGGCCTCTACGTCAGAGCCATTTACCTGCGCCGTGTGCAGATTTTCGTAGTTCTGCGCGATAGTCGCGATACTGGAGCCGGCGAGCTGTTCAGAGATGTGCACCGAGATAGCGTAGTCGTTGTTTTGAATGACGAATACGACCGGTAGCTTCTCTCGCGCAGCCCAATTGAGAGCTTCGTGGAAGTCACCCTGTGAGCAGGTTCCTTCCCCGGCTGAGACGTATACTACCTCATCCAGGCGCTTCATCTTCGCGCCGAGCGCGCATCCAACAGCTTGCAGAAACTGGCTGCCGGTCGGGGAGCTTTGCGGCGGAATTCGAAGAGGAACCGAGCAGTAGTGCATCGGCATCATTCGCCCATGCGAGTTAGGGTCGTTAGCCTTGTTCATGGCGTTCATCATGATCTCCTCGGCTGTCATGCCGAGTCCGACCACGAGCGCCATGTCACGATAATAAGGGTAAAACCAGTCTTGTCCCGCTCGAAACACACGAGCAGTCGCGACCTGTATTCCCTCATGCCCAGCGCAGCTGATCTGGAAGTGACACTTATTTTGCTTGTACAGGGTAATCGTTTTCTCGTCGAGGAGGCGGGAGAGAAGAATTGTTTTGTACGACCACACCAAGTGCTCATTGGTCAGACTCGCGATGGCGCGATGTGGTGACGCTTTAAGGGTCGTTCCCTTTTTCTCACTGCCCGCTTTGCTTGCTCGCTGCATCATTATCTCTTCGGTGGTGGGAGGCGTTAATGTGTACCCCTACATCATCAAGCGACCTCATCTCCCTATGTCATGCGGCTTCTTAGTATTTTGAACCACTTCCTACTAAAGGTGTAGGGTATTCCGCATACGCTACGGGTAATCCGTATGAGTTGACCCTACTATGGGTTCTATTGGAAGAGCCAGAGCGCAAAAAGATATGTTTTCGCAGATGCTTAAGGGTTGTCCTGTCCCGGGGAACCCTAAGATTCTCGTCAAGTTAACACTTCGCTCATATTCAGGGGGAGCGTATCGGTCCCCACGCCTTCGCGGATTCCTCAGCGTGCCGAATCGAACTTTCAAGTTGGCCCTGAGGTTGAGCGACTCTTTTTACATGTGTGTCTTGAATGGGGCGGGGAAGCCTAGCAGGGTGGTGAAAAATGATTTCCTGTTGCGCATTTCGATGGTTTGACTACAACTTCGTTGGAACCAACGAAAAAATCCTCATCGTATCTCAGTGGATACGCCTCCGGTTTTTTCGTCGTCTCCGCCTCGTTTCGCCGAAACCCTCAAAATGCTCACGACGGAACCATTTTTCACCACCCTGCTAGACACGGCGTGAATCAGGATGCCGAGCTCCTGCTTGATTCGATGAATGTCGGACAATATTCGGGATTGGTTGCCTGTGATCGTATATCCAAAGATTCAGTTTGCGTAGTTATACTCACACGGGGCTAAGAATGAACAACTGGCGTGTCCAGGAGCACTACCACGTTAGTGCAGCGTCCGCTCCTGGAACTAGCGCCACCGTTATCTGGGCCCCGCTTTTGAAGATGCTCGAGCAAACCGTGATGGTAAGCAGACTCAGAGGCCGAAGAGCGTTTGTGGACATACGTTTCCCCCAAGAGACGGTGGGGTGGTCGTCATATTTTGAGGGGTTCTTGAGGTGTTCATGGTATGTCGTCCCTCAATGCTCCCAGCTCGCAGCGGGCTTTGTGAGTTCAGGCGATTGCCGGGGGAGAGGTCACTTATCAGTGCGACGAAGGTAGCCTTGATATTGCGGATGGGTTTGCTAGCGACGGGAGAGAGTGAGTTGTGTGCTCGACACCGGATTGACTCAGGAGCGAAGGCAATCACGGGAGTATAGAGAGCACGTAGGCTCCCAATCGGTCCTCCTCCTGCGAGATCATCCCTAATTTGATTCCTTGATCGATTGCGTCCTCTAACCGATCCCAGTGAGCTTGAACCACGTCGTCGGGTAGTGCGCGGGTGAGGTTGTCAAGCATGGTGTCCCGCACGCTTGGCCCACGTTTTTTGAGGTAATCGAAAACTGGCGCGATGTTCTCTCGCGCGGAGTGGATGTCTGCATCGGGTAGCACCGGGATGGTGTTCGCTTTCCTCTCGATGTCGAGAGGGGCGTGGTGAGCGAGCAGAGCCTGCGCGCTCGGTGTAATATCATACAGAACGAGCCGGTGAGGAGAATATTCGTCCCCGTTAGGTGAGACGAAGTTCTTGGCGAGCAGTCCGCAGCGATACGCCGACTCCAAAAAGTCAGCTAATCGGAATACAGGAAATGTCACTTCATCGGGATTGTCCGTTAAGAACTCGCGTTCGGCGCTCTCTTTTAACTGGCCAAAAGAAGCGCCACCATCTTGTTGTGCGATGTGTCTAAAGAGAAAAGAAGGGATCGATGTGGTCCACATGCATGGTGAGGTCAGGAGTGCTTCACTTTGTTCAAGATGCAGTGGTCGTGTGTCGAGACCGATTGGAAAGGGCTGATGAGCAACGAGCGCGGCGTTAGCCTGCTTTTCTCTAGTAACCGCGACAAGAGCTGAGCGACCCGTCATTATGCTCCATGTTTCTCAAGCGACCTTGCTTGAAGATACCATAAGAGATACGCCCACCTAAGAACTTTCGTGCCGTTGTAAGGACCTAAACGTAGGTCGCTTCGTTGTACTTGTATGATCGGTGTTGCTACCGGTAAGGATCTGTCGTTTCAGGAAGTCCGTGCTCGCGGTGAGTCCTCGTCGTTCAACGAGGGACGAGGGTGTCCAGATCTGGGAGGTGGGGATATCGCTCAACGGTCGAGAGAAGCTCTTCGGGCGAAAACTTCTGATACTGAAATTCTTTCCATTCGCCCAGAACACCAGCGTGTGGACACGAGCTTCTCGCCCATCGAAGCTGTCCACGTCGCTCGCCGCTCAATGGATTGAGGGAGCTGAATTCCACTACCTGACAATTCTTTATGTCACCCTCTGGACTTGTGAAAAATTCTCGCTGCGCCTCTGTAGAGAAATGAGCGACCTCTGCCCAAAGCGCTTCGATATATTCGCCGTGTGAGAATACCAAGACTCGTTGCCCCCTGTTCTCTCGAGCGATTCGCTCCAAGAGCACTCGAGTTCTTGTGCGGGTCTGCAGAAGTGTTTCGCCATCAGGCATCGGGGCATGAAGTGGATCTCGATGGCGCAAATCCATCACCTCACGACGCCGTTCGGTATCAACGAACGCGAAGCGGCCCCAGTTTCTCTCCCCAAGTTGGGGATCAATTCTAATTGAGACATCTCTCCATCCAGCGTCTCGACAGACGATGCCTGCCGTTTCTCTCGCCCTCACGTGGTCTGAGACATACACCACGTCGAAGCCATCCGGATGAGCCTCCTTGAGCCATCTCCCGGTCGCTTCAGCTTGGATTCGACCGTTGGCTGAGAGGCGAAATTCCCGGTCAGGGATAGAGAGCACAGCCTGTGGGTATTCAGAGATGGCGCCCCGTTTGAGCGCCCGATTGACCACATTAATCTCACTCTCCCCATGCCGAATTAACACGAGAGTGTCGGGCATCGCGAGCGTCGGGAGACGCGGAGATTGGTTGCGGTGTTTGTCGGGGGCCAAGGGGTCGAGCATAGTGTGTGTCGCTTGCGATAACCTTGCGCATGGTACCGTGATGGCCCCACGAGTCCAAACGAAAAATACGCGGTAGAGGAGTATTTTTCGAAGCGCGGCACTCACTCCTCTCAGTGACCGCAAGTATGAGAAATATGAGGAACTATGCGGAAATATGGGAGTGGGATGGGGGGGGAGGGATAGTTGATGAGGGTTGATTATACCCTGTTTCGTGCAGTATCCTCTGCCATTATTGATACCTATTCTGGCCCCGATTGGGGAGAGTCTATCAGATGCCGATGAAGTTAAGCATTCCAGAGCGACGCATCCTCTACACGGTGCTCATGAATGCCCGCCTGAGCGTTCAGGAGATCGCTCGACAACTGGGTTGTAGCGCACCGGTTGTTCAACACGCCGTGCGCAAATTCAGGGACGCAGGTCTCATTAGCCGCCGAGTGATGATAGATATCTTTCGGCTAGGGTATGCGAGGCACGCAATATACATAACTCTTTCCAGTGAGGGGCAGGACAAGAAAAGGGAGATCTCGCAGCTTCTCGCTAAGTCTAGCTGCACGACCGTGGTTCTCGAGGTCGGCGGAGAGTATGATTTTTTTGTCGCGACCGTTACTCGTACGGCTGCCGAGCTCGCGGCGTTTAATCACGAACTATCGTTTAAGTTCGGCTCCCTCTTTCTTAGAAAAGATGTAGCCGTTACGGTTCGACACTCAGTTTTTGGTGAGAAGCTCCTGATGGCGGATTCGTCTTTGCACGCGGAGTGCTTTTTCGAGGTTGGTCGCTCCCTTAATGGTCCTACGGTTGAGCTTGATGCTTTGGACCACCGACTGCTTTATGCCCTAGCTGGTCCCGAACTGACCACCTCGCGCGCACTAGCTCAAAGCCTTGGAACCGCTCCATCCACGATTGATTACCGTATGAAACGCCTCGAATCATCCGGGGTGATCTGTGGCGATATGCATGAAGTTCGCGGAGAAATGATAGGATTGACTAACTATATCGTTCTCGTGGGTATGAAGGGCGTCTCGGAGGAACGCCACCAAGAGTTTTATCTCTTCGCGAAGCAGCATCCAAATATCGCTCATTTATCCTTTGAGGTTGGTCATTGGGATTATATGTTGGGCGTAGCCGTCGAGGAGCAAAAGGGGCTAAACGCCCTCATTGAGGTTATAAGACGGGTATTCAGGGATTCCGTTGCTTCAATTAAATCGTTTTCGATGTTCCATGCTCATAAGGTAAGAGACTATCCAATTATTCCGACCATAGGGAACGCATCGTTCAGCCAGGCGGCAAATCGCGACAGGTAACACGGGAAAGCTTATGATAGTGTCAGTGAAGGACTCAACGGAGATGGTGCAGGTAGGCGGTCGCGACCTCCCATTTATTTATCCCGATACAGGAAATGCCAAGATGCATTTTCAAAATATTCTCGCGGGGAAAGATTACGCGCCGTTGCAATCCTTTTGGAACTTTACTCCGACGTGCATTGTCGATGTCGGCGCTAACGTTGGGGCTTCGGCTTTTTGTTTTAGAAATCGCTACCCTGATGTTCCGATCTTTTGTTTTGAGCCCGCGATGGAGAATCTCAAGTATCTTCAACGCAATGTGCGTTCGCTCGATAACGTGACCGTTGTTCCGTTCGGTCTGTTTGGAGAGGAGAAAGTAGCGTCGCTTTACCATGGAAATGTGCAGTGTCTACAGCACTCCATTTTTCAGAGTCCCGAGGTAAATGCAAAGGAGTCGGAGGTGATTCAGCTTCGTGACGCATACGAGCTGCTACGTGATAAGTTGGTTGGGCGCTGCATCCTGAAGATCGACACAGAGGGATGCGAGTTATCCATCCTGCGACGTATTAAACCCCTGCTTGATCAGGTTGATATCATCTATCTTGAGTACCATCACGAAGAACAGCGTAGGCTACTGGACATCGAGCTTAGTACCTACTCAATCTTGGCAAGTAGCGCGAAATTTCTCCACAGGGGGAACGTTATGTATGGCTCGGCGCGGCTTGTGCAAGAGCACCCGAAATTAGACGAATGGGGAATTTTACCGAATCAAGGTTAATTGGTGGTTTAAAAGGTAATGTCCTGCCATTACGGCTTAGATAAGGTTCCTCAAGTGATGAAGCCCTTTATTTTGATGAATAGTGAGGGATGGCCCGGTATCGATCGGGCGATAGCATTACTTCAAGAGGGGGCTCTTTCTCTAGATGTGGTTGAGGAAAGCATCCGCCTGACAGAGAGTGAGGAGCGCGTTAAGACGGTCGGGTTTGGTGGCGCACCTAATGCCATGGGTGTCATGCAGCTTGATGCAAGTTGTATGCGGGGCGACACCTTAGAAAGCGGCTCAGTTGGAGCCATCGAGAACGTGATGCACCCCATAAGTGTGGCGCGTAAAGTCATGGAGACCCTGCCCCATGTTATGCTTGTTGGGGCCGGAGCTACACTGTTCGCTCGGGAGGTGGGTTTTCAAGAGACTGATATCCTCGCACCTTCAGCAAGAGCGAGATTCGAACTGGAATGTCCCCCCGCGGGCGATCGGCCATTGGTGGAAAATTTTATCTCGCCAAATACTCAGGGAAGCCACGGGACTGTGATCTCGCTCGTTGGTGACGCTCATGGGTGCTTGACCGGGGGAGTGAGCACATCCGGTTGGGATTTTAAGTATCCGGGTAGGGTGGGAGATTCTGCCGTAATCGGGGCAGGTTTGTACGTCGACAACCGGTACGGAGCGGTGGCCTGCACTCATTGTGGGGAAAACGCGATTCGAGCATCCCTTGCGCGGACCGTGATGCTGTACATGCAAAAGGGCGCTGGCGTGCGAGAAGCCGTAACGGAAGGGCTGTTGGGCCTGCGTGCTTTAGTGGGGGGCTATCAGGGCCAGCTGGTAATTTTTGCTGTTGATAACCAGGGAGAGGTCTTCGTTGGTAAGCGTTTTTCAGATGGGACGCCACTTCATGCGTTGTTCTGGAATAGCACGATGCCCGAGGCGCAAATGATAGACGCAATAGCCGCAGAGTAGTCAGCTCCTTCTCTGTTTTGATCAAGCACTAGCAGATGCAAAGCCCGAAACGGCTGTCGCTGAATATTGTGTGTAACGACTCCAAATAAGCGGTCACATTTTTCCTCCGTCTTTGACGAAAGAAAGCACGGTTGCACGACCCGTCCCGTCTCTCCACCTCATAACGGATGGATAGCGTGGCATCTCGCCGCAGAGGAGGAGATGTGCTTCGGTGTTCCGCGGTCTGTAAGGGTTGCTCCGCTCGTTAGGGGTGAGACGCTCACCACTCTTAGGACGCAGCGGGAGTAGTCAGAGCGGGAGTGGGACGTAGAATGGCATTCGATGCCAACGTTCATGGAGACTATGTAGCGAGAGGTGAGTTCTCACTACGAATCGGGGAACGAGGCGAATAGTAAAAGTGCACCAGCCCAACATGAGGAGGTGGTGAATAAACTGCAAACGCTCGCGAATGAAAGAGGTGCTACACGGGTAATTCTCACATGAACTCCATGAAAACGCCCTGGCACCATCGACAGGGTTTATTGAAGTATGGAGTGGTCTGATACCGAATGTGTGGCGAAAGTATAACGTATCTCTCACACCCCAAGGTCAATCCGCAGGTCGGCAGCGACATGCTGTAGACCACCCAGGATGCACTGACCAGGTCCGCTCGCTATACCGTCTCAATTCATGAGCAGGGGCCCTGGCTATCGGTACCCCAGAGTCAGCCTCTCTCCCTAGAATGAACGCGCCAGTTCCGGGCGAGCGCGCCTATCGATGGATGAACGAGGTAAGGTAAGAGCCAATGGTGAGGGGGTGCCTCAGCGGCTGTTACGGATTTTAGATCTCGTACTTAAAAATCCGGATGAAGTTAGCGATGAGTTTGTGGGTTACCTCAGCGACTGAGACCGGTTTTGGAGCGATAAGCTCAGCGATTGAGGCTATCTTGATATCTCCAAGTCCACACGGATTGATCTGAGAGAAGCGGTGAGAGCAGGGGAGTACGTTGAGTGAAAACCCGTGCAAGGTACACCAGCGGGATATGCGAACTCCACTGAAAGCGATCTTTGAGTTCTCATCGATCCAGACTCCGGTCTTGCCTGGAACACGGATGCCGGTGATGCCGTACTCTTGAAGAGTGCTCAGGACCACCTCTTCAAGGGATCGCATGTACCATCCGACATCTGTTTTGTGATTGTGCAGGTTGATAAGCGGGTAGCACACCGCCTGTTCTGGCCCGTGGTAGGTCACGCTTCCGCCACGCTCAATCGATACGACAGGGGTGCCGCCCGCCGCTAGTTCCGATGATGCTGTGTAAAAATGGGCGTCCTCTGTCGAGGTTCCGCAGGTGATCACAGGGTGATGTGAGCACGTGAGCAACACATCACCCTGCGCACCGTCTATGAGCTTGCGATGGTACGCCCTTTGAAGCTCTAAGCATTTGACGTAGTCGATCACGCCGAGGTCATAGACCTCAAGTTTGATCGGGTCGCCATTAGCTTCTTTAAAAATTGACTGGCCGTCCGAGTGCAAGTGCCATCGCCTCCATGGTCGCCTCTGAAAGGGTCGGGTGAGGGTGGACGGTATCTACCACGCTCGCCGCGATTCCTTCGTGTGATCGGATGATAGCAGCTTCCGAGATAAGCTCGGTAGCCTCGGCGTGAATAATGTGCACACCGAGTACCTCACCAACCTCATCGTCGATGATGACCTTCACGAAACCGTCCTGCTCTCCGATGGCGATAGCTTTACCAACGGCTGAGAACGGCATCTTGCCAACGCGGTACTTAATGCCCTTCGCCTTGGCAGCTTTCTCGGTCAACCCAACAGACGCCACTTGAGGCTGACAGTAGGTACAACCTGGAATGTTGTCATAGCGCATTGCGTGCTTAGCCTTACCAGCGACAACTTCAGCAGCGACGATTCCCTCGTGGCTCGCTTTGTGCGCCAGAGCCGCGCCGCCGGCCACGTCTCCGATCGCGTAGTGGTGAGGCACGTTGGTCTGGAGGTACTCGTTGACCTTGATGAACCCACGGTTCGTCTCAATGCCAACCTTCTCAAGACCGATGTTCTCCGTGTTCGGCATAATGCCGATAGCGACGAGGCATGCGTCTCCGCTCCATTCCTCGGTCTTGTCTTTGCCCTTGAGGGTAGCGGTCACGTTCGATCCGGAGCGCTTAAGGTTCTCCACACCGGTTGAGGTGCGGACGGTCATTCCGTTCTTCGTGAATACCTTCTCAAGGGTTTGAGCTACTTCGGTATCCTCAACGGGGAGGATCTGGTCAGCCATCTCCACCACGGTAACTTGAGTTCCGAGGGTGTTAAAGAAGTAGGCGAACTCGATTCCGATAGCACCCGCTCCGATGATCAGGAGCTTTTTGGGCATTCTCTTGTTTTCAAGGATTGTACGAGCGGTGTGAACCACCTCTCCGTCAACATCAACGCCAGGGAATGGACGAGCGCGAGCTCCGGTTGCGATTATGATGTCCTTGAACTCGTAGGTGGTGGACTTCTTGGAGGAGTCCGTTACAACGAGTTTGTTGCCCTTTTCGAGCACGCCGTTTCCAGAGATGATCTCGATCTTGTTTTTCTTCATCAGGTAGTTCACACCACCTGAGAGCTTGTTCGCTACTTCACGGGAGCGCTCGATGATGCGCTTGAAATCTACGGAGACATCGCCAGTGGTGAATCCGAATGAGCTCGCGTGCTTGATGTCATTGAAAACTTGAGCCGACCGAAGAAGCGCCTTCGATGGGATACATCCCCAGTTGAGGCACACGCCGCCAAGGGCTTCTCGCTCTATGATAGCTACCTGTCGTCCGAGTTGCGCAGCGCGGATCGCTGCCACATATCCACCAGGTCCTGAACCTAATACGATGAGGTCACGAGATTGACTCGCCATACGAATAAACTCCTAGCGATAAAAGGTGCGTCGGCTCATACAACACAGCCGCGAGGGCCAACGAGGCTCTCAGACTGCGGATGTATCACAGAATGAAGAGGGTTGAAACGGTTTGTAGGGGATTTCATCCGCCGTTACTTCAATAAGAATGAGGGGTTAGCGGGCTCATTGAGCGTCGCCCAAGCTTATCTAACCGAAATAGGGGTAAAGGCGGCATTCCCGGATTTTGGAGTGCTTCGCAGAGTCGGGTCATAGAACCATCCTCAAGCGCGGAGCCCCCATCGTGTGATACCTTAGCTCGTATGAATGGTAGCTCCTCTCGAACGTCTCATCCCCGTGGTCCGGCTCCGTTGACCATCCCCGAGTACGAGTTGAGCTTCACGTTCGCGCGTTCCGGTGGACCGGGCGGCCAGAACGTAAATAAAGTTGAAACAAAGGTTACGGTGACCTTTGATTTCTCGAACTCCACAGCCTTAACCTGGGAACAGAAGGGGCGACTCGCCAAGCATCCAATGATTCTCCAGCACCTGAACGGCGAGGGGTGTATCGCAATCACCAGTCAGGCTCATCGCAGTCAGGGCCTCAACCGGGAGGACGCCGTAGGCCGGTTGCATGACGTACTACGACAGGCATTGCGTCCGCGACGCAAACGAATTCCCACCCGGAAAACACGAGCAAGCGACCGAAAGCGTTTGGACGCCAAGAAGGTTCGGAGTCGGTCGAAAGTTGGGCGCCGTCGAGTCGACCCTCACACCGAAGGTTGAAAGAGCTCCTCGCGACGTGGATTTTCTCGACCGTGTAAGATCAGATCAACTAACAGGAACTCCTTCTCGGGCGAGGGGACTTTGTCAATTTGCGCCAGAATGGCTTCAATGTGATTGAGGTGCGATTGGAGATCTTCGCGCGTTTGAGATGAGAGAAAGGAGAGGACGTGCTCGACGTAATTTTCTTGTGCCATACGAAACCCCGCGTAATTTTAAGTTACTTAAAGATGCTAGCAGGGATATAGAGAAAGCACGAGGAGCGCCTGCGCTCCTCGTGAGGGGCGTCATAGAGTAATACTCTACTCCGCCACGGTTTTCAGTTGATCGAGCGAAAGGATTTTTATCACGCCGGGCTTCGTCAGATCGAGGAGGCCCTCGCGCTCAAGATTTTTTGTTACTCGAATTGCGGTCTCGGGAGTTGTCCCTGTCAAATCCGCTAACTCTTTTCGTGTGAGAAAGATGCGAGTTTGATCCACCGAGCTCGTCGGTCGCCCGAATCTTGGAGCGAGCGCGAGAAGAGCGGCGACGATTCTGCTCTCTACTCGTGAGTGAGCAAGGCCGAGGGCGAGGTCGTTCGAGCGGCGATTCCGTTGCATGAGCTCGACCGCCACTCGCCGGTACACGACGGGGTTCTTCTCAACAATACTTCGAAGGTTCGCTGTTGGAATAGCCAGAACTCGAGCGTCCACTTGTCCTCGTATTGAGGTGTCGGTCTCAAGTGGATCAAGCGCGCGCAAAATTCCCGTGCAGTCGCCAGGAATAAGAAGATCTATCGTGAGCTCTTTTCCCTGCGTCGTTGATTTAATAACCGCCAAACGACCGGAGAGAACCATGAATCCAAAGTTCGGACGCTCACCATCCATCGAGATGAATTCACCCGCCGCGATATCTTGTAGCACCGCACAGTTCGTTAGGTCTTGGAGATCCTTCTGAGGAAGCCCCTCAAAAACCGCCACCGACTTAATCGCCTCGTACTTAAACTCATCGACTCCACTCGGGAGAGTCACTCCCTCTTGAGCGTGAATGACGAGAGTCTCCGGCTCGTCTTCCAGATGAGGTGCTGCTTTGTATCGATGCAACGCGATCTCGATGTTAGCTCGTAGTTCGTTAGGCTCGAACGGCTTGATCACGTAGCCGTACGGACGGGTCAGCTTCGCGCGCTGGAGGGTGGCCTCGTCGGCGTGCGCTGTCACGAAGATGATCGGTATGTTGAAGCGGGTCGATATCTGTTCCGCCGCTCCGATTCCATCCAATTCCCCCTGAAGGTGGATATCCATCAGGATTACATCGGGTCGCAGCTCTCCCGCTTTCGCCACGGCCGCCTCACCGGTAATCACGTGACCAACAACGGAGTACCCAGCGGATTCAAGCTCCTGGGTAATATCCAACGCTACAACACCCTCATCCTCTACTACCAGCACCTTAGTGGTCATACTCGCTCTCCTTGAAGTGAACCAGAAACGGGGGGTGTCACCCGGTCAAAGGTCCTATGACACCGTCGTTCTGACGGCGCTCACCATAATGAATAACCGCCAGAAACTAAACAAGAACTTTGTCGATGCTGAGTGGGGTCGTTTGAGCTATGACGGCGATCAGTGAGGGGTTTTTACGACTCTGACTACTCGCACATTTTAATGTCACCGGTCGCCGAGCCCTACGTAGCTTTCACGAGGCATCACGATCGAGGTGTGAACGCACTAATTCCGGCATACGTCGCGAGAGCGCCGCCGACGACGCTGGTGGTGATATAGGTAACA
>JAIXQT010000062.1 GCA_027485595.1 Pseudomonadota bacterium
AGAAAACGTGCTCGCTGTATCGCAGCGGATACACCTGCGCGCGTTTTCTCCCTGCATTCTCGCGCTCTCCTAGCTCGCAGAGCCTCGCCTGCATGGTATTTTTGAGATGGCTTCTAGGAGGTTTTGCCTCGCTTCCCTAGCTGGCTCCACACCGAATAACCGTGGTCGATCGAAAGGTTTCACCTGGTCGCAGGATAGTTGAAGGATAGCCCGGCTGGTTCACTGAATCGGGAAAGTGTTGCGTCTCAAGGCAGAAGCCAGCGTGCTGTGCATACGTTGCTCCCCCCTTCCCGATAGCGGAGCCGTCGAGATAATTCCCGGTATAGAGTTGAACCCCGGGCTCCGTAGTGAGGACCTCAAGCCATCGTCCCGATTGTGGGTCTCTTGCCCGAGCGGCGAGGGAGAGTGGTCTCGGCGTGTCGGCTAACACGTAGGTGTGATCATACCCGATACCCACATGTGAGATGCGTTCTCCGATTGTGGCCGGCGTTTGAAAGTCGAACGGGGTGTTCGCAACATCAACGAGGGGACCGAGCGGAATGGATGTTTCGTCTACCGGAACCATCTTTGAAGCTTCAATGATGAGCTCCTGTGCTAACACATCCCCCGAGTCATGTCCCGCAAGATTAAAGTAGGCGTGATGTGTCAGGTTAACCGGTGTCGCTTTTGTTGTGGTGGCTTCGTACGTGATGATTAACGAGTTCTCAGAGGTGAGGGTGTAGGTCACCGTGGTTGAAAGTTCGCCGGGATATCCCTCCTCACCGTCTGGGCTTACGTACGAAAGTGTGAGGTGCGCCGTGCCGGGGGCGGATAATGTTGTGGCGCTCCATATCTTACGGTCGAATCCGTTGATGCCGCCGTGCAGATGATTGGGGCCGTTGTTGGTCGCCAGTGCGTAGCTCTTTCCATCAAGGGTGAATCGCCCCTGAGCGATCCGATTCGCGAAGCGCCCGGTAATAGTACCGAAGTATGGATGACGGTCCTCGTACGGCTTGAGAGAGTCGAAGCCGAGAACGATGTCGGCGACGCCGTCGTTTCGGTCCGGCACCATAAGTGTGCGCATGATGCCACCCCAGGTGATGATCGAGGTAGAGATGCCACCCGGATTGGAGAGCGTGTACTCATGTACCTCCTCGCCGGCGTGCGTGGTTCCAAAGCTTCGTTTGGCACTCGTGGGCTGGGGCTCAGTTGGCGAAGTGGATGAAGGTTGAAGAGACATACATTCTCCGATGGCGTCTACTATGGTCATGGAAATCGAAAAACGCTCAACGAGATTCCTGATTCATGTGGTTTTTACATCGTTACGAAGGGTGTGTGAAAAAGTTGCTTGAGGGTAGTTGTCGCAGGCGGTCAACGCTTTCTGCCTGAATGAGTCCCTCTTGAATAAGTGCCTCGCACGCAACCTGATGGATGCCCCTCGCTCCCCCGTGCGTACTCGGCATACCAATGAAAAACTCCCACTTCTCCTTGCCGTGGACGAGAACCTCTCGTGCCCCGCTGGTCTGATCGAATGTTCGCAGGTGATACTGTTTTGGCGGCATGTGTGAGATGCCTACCACTCCACCGCATAGTTCCAGAAAGCCCGGAATGCTTGAGGAGGAGAGGGCGTTCCGCACGAGATGCTCGAACCGCGACATATTCGCGCGCGGTCTGAGGCACGCTGGTATGGTTGCCTCTGAAGAGAGAGGTGGAAAATCAATCGCCCACGCGCGGCCCTTCTCGGTGAGCATGTCGAGAGTGACATGGCATACGGCCCGGTGGTCGAGATCTACCGGTTTCGCACGTGTAGGGTGCTGGTTCGGACAGTAGAGACGAGGAACATCTACCTCCAGGAAAAGGCGTCGAGCCTCGGGGGTAGCCTTTTCAGAGAGCTCGTTTACGAAGCGGGTTATCGGCTGACCGGTGGCGGCGATGACTCGATGAAAAGCCTCGACCAGGAACCCCGTGAAGAGGGATGACGCTCGGCCGATAGAGACCCGATCATAGAGGAGATCTCGCGCTTGTATCAGGCTTAGCGCTGGATTGAGGGTTCTAAAGCCTATTGTTCCGTCAGGCAGGTTTTGTAGGCTCTCAATAAACTCACGCTGGATGTGACACCTATCGATAATGTCCTGATCTCCGATATGGATCGAGTCAACCATGAGATAGGCGAGTCGATCCGCCCAATCCACGAGGAGGTGGTATGGATGGCTCGCATCGTACAAGATAGACGTAATGCGCTCTACCCGTTCTTCACCAAAATAACGGCTAAATTCCGCGGATTCGAAGAGTTGTTTTGTGCGATGTTCATGACAAAACGTGGGACGGCCTGGCGTTCCATCGAACTCAGGGAAGGAGTTAATAGCGTACTCTGATTGGTGAGAGGCGAAGATGTGCCCTTGGTCGTGACCTGCTACCGCCGCTACGATGTCCCTCGAGTCAGTTGGTTGGAGACGTAAGTGCCGCGCCATGTTGAGCGCTAGTTCGGCGGCGAGCAGGGTGTGAGGGGTAACTCGGGTGTGGTCGGCCGTCTGAAATGTGTGCGTATACGCAACACCCATGCATTGGTGAGTCTTGAGCGTTTGTCCCGAAGGGTGATTGAGCAGGAACTCGATATCGGGGCGAAAGGGTTTTGGAAATCGCTCTATCCACTCATGCTCTTGGCGCTCAGCCGCGGCGAGGGTGCGCGCCGATTCACGTTTGATATCTGTGAACGTGTCGCGAGCGGGAAAGGAAAGGTAGGACGTCGGCGGGACTGGAGCGGGGTGGTGAGCGTGAAGGGGAGATGCTCTATTCAACGACTTCACCTTTCAGCGGTAGGAGTTGCCGTCCCTGATGTAGTGCGTCGACTTTTTGAGAACCGAGGTTCCACATAGTGGTGCATCACAGTAGGTTGGTGCCAGCGAGGGGGACCGAGTTAGTCCGCAGTAGCCGTCTAGCGCCCAAACGCCCCGAGTAAACTACAAGAGCGGCTTGCAGTAAATGGTTAGTTTAACCTTTTTAAACAAAAATACTCCTCACCTTTGGAGCTCTCGTAGCCGCGCTGGCGTTATTCGCTGTTCACGTTTGTTGCCACGAAAATGTTCTAGTTTGGGGTGGCGCTTCCCGGCGACTGCAATGCGACATCACGCGCAAAACGTTGTGGAGGGGGGCTAGTTCAGAGGATCGGAGTCGGCTCCATCTGAAACGCCATCGTAGTCGGTGTCGGTCACAGATGGATCGGTACCGAACCTTTCAGCCTCGAATTCATCATAGAGGCCGTCTCGATCACGGTCCGGGCGTAGTTTTTTCACGTGGGCCGGGTAGAGATTCGACATGTATGCGATGAACACCGAGGCAAGTTTGTCGTATCCTTGAGAGGTCGGATGAATTCGATCCGCGGAGAGGTATCGCTTCGGTATCGTGTCGAAGCGGAGATCCGTTGGAGCACTCGTCGAGTTCGACGAACGAAGGAGTCCGTTAAGCTCACCGATCCAAGGTGCTTGGCGGAGGCGTTTGGGAATCATTAAAACCGCCGTTACAATGAGAGCATTGTGCCCGGTGAGTTGTCGAACGTTATTGTGAATAGTGGTCTGTATCCGCTTGAGGTTGCGAAGGGTGGCAAGGGGAGATTGAGCACGCCACTGGTCGTTTCGACCTACATCGAGTACGACGAGATCGGCCTCAACGAGCCCCGCCTTGAGAGATGCATGGCCCCGTCCCGCAAATCCTCGCTCAACATCGAAGATAATGTTAGTCGCTGTAGTCCCCGCTTCGCCGAAGTTCAGAAATGTGGCATCGGGAAAGCGCTGGGCTGCTCGTAGGACGTAGCCGCCCTTGCCGCTATGGATGGAATCGCCGATACCGGCCACAAGAGAGTCCCCGAGGACGGCAATGACCAACCTGCCATCGCAATTGGAGTCTGGAAGTCCAGAAACGAGAGGGCACGCGCTCGAAAGAGCGGGCGATCCGAGGGCCGCGGCAACTATACCCAGAATGGTGAGTAGTGCTTTCATGAAAGTGGTCCGTTTCTTGGCAGCAGGTTGTAGCAAATGCTCACCCCGCAGATCAACGTAGAGTAACTCTCGTCCATAACCTCACCTAACTTGAGGGGGTTAGCCTTGTCCTTGTAAGGCCCTAGTCTCGCAACTTTTATTCACCACTACCGAATACAGACACTCCCTCGGGGGAGGGGTGAGGGGGCGTAGAGGGGTCGTGCATCAAAGCGACACCTCCTGACAGCCATCACCTCGATGGGGACCTTACACACCGAACCAGCGGTCCTCGGCGTTGGTTTTTAGATATAAGGAGACACACATGGTTACAAGCGCGCAAGGACTCAACGGGCCTAGCTTTTACGAATCGAGCATTGCGACGAGGGACTCTACCCAAGAGGCGTTTACCTTACCTGCCGCCGGGCGGAGGGGGCGGGAGAGCTCAGCAATGGCCGGTCTCGCGGCACTGAAAGGAGTGGGAGGCACACAGGCTGGGCGAGCAGAGCAGATCCTTGAGCTCGTGGTAACTGCAGTGACCGTTGTGGCCGATATAGTGACCCTGGCGCTCTCGCGCTCCAACCCTCGGGAAAACCCACCAGTTCGCAAGCCGATACAACTTCCCGGCGTGAAGCTCCCACCTCGACCTGGGGGTGGGCAAGATATCAAGGGCAGTCCTTCCGGCAACGGATCGGCTCCTGTGTTTAGTAGGCAGCTTGAGGCTATCCGCAGTGATGCCGGTGATATCAGTGTGCGCACGGCCGACGGCTACATCGTACGGGCGGACGCACGCGGCCGCTCTTGGAGTGTCACTGCCCCGGACGGTAAAACTACACGTGTGGTCGAGGGGAATCGAGTGAAGGAATCCGATGGAGGGAGCTGGTCCTTGACCGGACGGGGGTCTTTCCTCTTTGGTGCTCACAAACTCACGGTACAGATGTCCTCCACTAAAACCGGACACCTCGCGCCGAGTGCGATGACTATCTACAGTGGTAGTGAACGGGTCACCATCGGAGGGCTTACGACGGGAACGCCGACCCTGGAGGCAGTTGCTCGTGACGGTCTCTCCCACGATGACGCTCTCAACGATGGTACGACCTATCTGCGCGGGCAGACGACACGCGGTGAATCGTGGAGTATCGTAGTAGATGGTGCTCGTCGGGTGATGCGGGCGAAATGATATATGGGGTGTAACTACTCAGCAAATGCCGCCGCAATAACGTTAGCCCCTAGTAAGGGGCGGCTTTGCGGAGAAAAGCGGAGTGGAGATACTAGAAGCCATCTCAAAAATCCCCTGGGCTGCGGCTCGCTGCGCTACGAGATCGCGTCGTCTTCGGGAGAAAACGTGCTCGCTGTATCGCGGCGGATACACCTGCGCGCGTTTTCTCCCTGCATTCTCGCGCTCTCCTAGCTCGCAGAGCCTCGCCTGCATGGTATTTTTGAGATGGCTTCTAACTACTCACCTAAAAA
>JAIXQT010000078.1 GCA_027485595.1 Pseudomonadota bacterium
GTGTGTCGTTCCAGTACGCGGAACAACCGAGCCCGGATGGGCTCGCACAGGCGTTCATCATCGGTCGAGAGTTTGTTGGAAAGGATCCGGTCGCGCTCGCACTAGGAGATAACATCTTTTTCGGTCACGGATTTCCTGAAGCCCTGCGCGCCGCAGCAAGCCGCAAGGAAGGCGCGACAGTTTTTGGATATCGTGTAAGAGATCCGGAGCGATACGGAGTCGTTGAGTTCGACGCCAGCGGTCGAGCTATCGACCTCGTTGAAAAGCCGACGAACCCGAAATCGCCGTACGCGGTAACGGGACTCTACTTCTATGATAACGACGTCCTTGATATCGCCGCTAACCTCAAGCCATCTCCTCGTGGCGAGCTTGAGATAACTGACGTCAATTTAGAGTATCTCCGGAACAAGAGGCTCAATGTTGAAGTTTTGGGCCGAGGGATGGCGTGGCTCGATACCGGAACGCATGAATCGCTCCTTCAAGCGTGTAATTTCATTCAAACCCTTCAAGAACGTCAGGGCCTCATGGTCGCCTGTATCGAGGAGATCGCCTACTCGATGGGATTCATCAACACGTCGCAGCTTGAGAAGATCATTGAGGGGCAAAAGAAGAGCTCCTATGGGCAGTACTTGCAACACCTGCTGATGCAAGAGCGAAAGGCTGGGAAGTAGTTTGGAGATTATATGATTGGTCAGTCAACGGTTGCCCGCGTTCTCGCTCATATCGTCAGTGGTCTTGAGGGAGTTTCCCTCTCTGCGACAGAGATAGAGAACCTCCTTGAAACTCCAAAGGACTCAAGTCATGGCGACATCGCGTTCCCGTGCTTCCAACTCGCGCGCGCTCTTAAGAAGGCTCCACCA
Source organism: Pseudomonadota bacterium (assembly GCA_027485595.1). Taxonomy (GTDB): domain Bacteria; phylum Bdellovibrionota_C; class UBA2361; order UBA2361; family OMII01; genus OMII01. The sequence continues at coordinate 861 of JAIXQT010000078.1, forward strand.
GCTATCGCCGCGGATCTCGTCGTGAAGCTCACACCTGTTCTAGATGCTGAAAAAGAAATTCAAAAAGTTGTCGCGATTGGGCCGTACATCAACTTCATTCTGAACAAAGCGTCGCTCGCGGCCGCCCTCGTTCCCGCCATCATTAACGGCGAATTCCTGAAAACTCGTCCGATGAAGGATGATCGGGTGATGGTTGAGTACGGTAACGTCAACACGCACAAATCATTTCACGTTGGTCACATCCGTAACGCCTCGCTCGGTGACTCGATCGTTCGCTTGTTCACGTGGAACGGCTTCAACACCCTGCCGGTTAATTACCTCGGCGACGAGGGAACGCACGTAGCAAAGTGCATCTGGTACATCCTCAATCACCCCGAGAACAAGATGCCCGAGACCAATCGCTTGGAGTTCTTGGGAGAGGCGTATGTGAAAGCGACCTCCCAACTTGATATCGGAACGTACTCTCGATGTGAGATTAAGGGCGTTAAGACCGCTCGCGTTGAGAAGGTTGAGACCCATCCAACGGAGAGTGAGTGGTTCGTGGTAACCCTTGCGACCGCGGATGGTGCCACTCAAGTTGTTTCTCAGAAAAAGACCGCCGGTGGTGTGCAACCGGGGTGGATCGTGGCGCATGCCGCTCCCGGTGTAGCGCTTGGTTCCCGACAGATAACCGCCGCTGACCGCAAAGGTGTGCAGAGCGTTGGACTGATGCTTGCCGAGGATGAACTTGGCGTTGGCGAAGGTAAGACCGTATTCAACGTTGAGGTTCCGGCTGAGTTATTGAAGCTCAACAACGACGGGATCGGTATCGACCTCATTGAGGTCTACAAGATCCCTGGCATTCTCCCCGAGGGCCAATTAATCCTGCCAACGTTGCAGAAGTGGAACTCAGAGGTCTCTGCGGTGCTCCAGAAGCTCGAGTCCCAGGAGCCGGAGATGAAGGATTTTTGGGTGAAGACACGTCAGTGGTCTATCGATGAGCTCAAGGAGACCTTCACGTGGCTCAACTGCTCCTTCGACCACTTCTTCTACGAGTCTGAGTACGGCGAGACGAGCAAAGAGCTCGTTCGAGAGTTCCAGAAGAAGGGTGTGTTCGTTGAGTCCCAAGGAGCCGTTGGCGCTGACCTCTCAAAAGATGGGCTCGGATTCTGTGTATTGATTAAGCGAGACGGAACCGCGCTCTACGCTACCCGAGACCTCGCGCTCGCGCAGCGCAAGTTTGAGGAGTTTAAGGTTGACCGCTCAGTGTACGTCGTAGACGCGGCGCAGACCCTTCACTTTCAGCAGGTGTTTAGGTGCCTTGAGCTGATGGGGTACGAGCAGGTGAAGAAGTGCTTCCACTGCTCCTACGCGCAGGTCGTCACACCGGAAGGTAAGATGAGCAGCCGCAAGGGCACTGTGATCCTCATGTCGGCGCTCAAGGAGCGGCTCCTCAGTAAGATCAACTCTGAGTTCCTCGATAAGTATATCGGTGAATGGCCCGACGCGGAGCGTCACGAGGCGGCTCGCCGTATCGCGCTAGCCACGATGCGGTACGGAATGCTTAACGTCGATAACAATTCACTCGTTGTTTTCGACATGGAGGCATGGACCTCGAAGACAGGTAACACCGGACCGTACATGATGTACGCCTATGCGCGTACGCGCTCGATCTTGCGTGAGCTTGGCATCGACAAGCTGGAGCTTGATAACGTGCAGTGGGATCTCCTGAGCGATGAAACAGAGATAGATGTTCTTCGGCTCATTAACGAGTACCACACGGTGCTTGAGTCGGCGTGTGAGCGATATAGTCCGCACATGGTGTGCGCGTATGTGTATGATCTCGCGAAGCGCTTTAGCCGAATGTATCAGAACTGCTCGGTACTGCGCGCCGAGACGCCGGAACTTCAACGCGCGCGCGTCGCATTGGTGTGCGCCACCGGTCTTGTGATTCAGCACGGGCTTTCGATGCTGGGTATTGAGACGGTTGAGAGGATGTAGGGTCCATCCGGAGGGCCCGTATCCTGACGGGCCGGGTATGTACCCATGCATCAAATTGGATCGCGACGGCTGTTTCCATATGAAATGGCGATCGCCATCCCGGCCTGTGAGGACACAGGCCCTCCGGGTAACGTTGCGTGGAATGCGATCCGGAGCGGCTGTGTTGAAAATCAATATTAAATTGATTGGAAATGCACTTTATCCCTAAGCATAGCGTTGAGGATGATAATGGTTTTCCTCA
>JAIXQT010000072.1 GCA_027485595.1 Pseudomonadota bacterium
CGATTCACCCCCCGTCAGTCAGACCTTTTGTGGGTCGTTGGTACTGTTAATCATAAACTCGCTCCCGTACTGCTCCGTGTATACGAGCAGATGGCTGAGCCAAAGTGGGTTGTCGCTTTCGGCGCCTGCGCATCTTCAGGTGGATTCTACGATAACTACACGACGGTGGCTGGTATCGATAAGATCATCCCTGTTGATATGTACATTCCAGGATGTCCGCCACGTCCGGAGACCGTGCTCGACGCTCTCATGCACCTTCAGACGGATATTCAACGTTCGAAGCAACAGATCGTGCACTCGCAGGGTGGCAAACAACACCATCCCGATCTTCCTCCCCTTCTTGGGAAGCCGATCGATACGCGCACTTCGAAGGCGGTCTAAGAGACCCGCCAGTATCCAACTGCGATGTAATCGGGGCCGGACGACCTCCCACGTCATCGGTCGTCCCGATATCTCCGCCCCGAACCCACGCCACAACCTCCTCGACCTCGACCGGTTTCGTAAAGAAAGCCCGCGCTCCGAGAGCTGCCAAGCGATACAAGTACTCGTCTGACGAGTCTCCACTCACAACCGCAAGTCGGGGAGGATGATCACTCGCGGCGAGGATGGGCAAAAGACGCTCGGCCCCTCCATCGGGCATATGTGCGTCACAGAGGATCGAGAGGACGTGACCGCTCGCAAAATCACGCAGAAACGACTCTAACGATTCGCTCAGACCTACCCTCAACCCGAAGCCTCGTAAAAGCCGAGCAAGGGAGGCGCCATGCTCCTTATCGTCATCAACGACGCACACATCCACGGACCGCTCACGCCCCTCGTAGCGAACACGACTGTCCGCGACCTGCAGCCACTGAACCGAAGAGGAGGTCTCTCCCCGTGGAATTGTGACGCTCACGCACGTTCCCTCTCCCTCATGAGAGGATATCGAGATCTCACCACCGATATCCTGAGCTTTCGCAACGCAACTTTGAAGACCGACCCCCCACCCAGACACCACACCACTTGGAACGGCGCAGCCCGTTCGCAACGCGTCAAGAGTTGCCGCGGGTATACCAGGTCCATTATCTCGCACGTGCACAACAATAGTCCCATCGCGCTCCTCCATACTGAGGTGAGTTTGCGCATTCGGCGCATGCTGTCGAGCGTTGTTCACAAGGTTTGTAACGATCCTCTCAAGCTCAAGAGAAGAGCATCGCCCGCACAAGGTGCGATATCCCACCTCGATAGTAAGGGATCCCTTATCCTCGTCCCGAGCGTATCTTCGATAGACTCGCCTCAGGACATCTCCAACATCACAAGAATCGGATCGGTGGTTCCTCTCACGGTGAGGGGCCCCAGAAGCGAGGATCTTCTCTACATAGTCAAGCTCATGCCGCAGCGCCTCAGCACGCCCCGCGCCTTCCACCTCTCGCGCGAGATACTTTAACACGCCAAGAGGCGCCCGAGCGTCGTGTATCAAGGAGGTCATCGCCTCAATTCGCTTTGTCTGCTGCGATCGCTCCGCGAAGCTCCGTAACGTGCCCTCGAGGACTCCGCCATACCAAGAGAACCACTCGCTCACCTCACGACCCATCACTTCGGCGGCCGCGACGAATCCCGGATGCGCCCCTCCGGGCAGGCCAAACCAGAGCGCTGACTCCGCCTCTCGCTCCACCCCGCCAGGAACCTCTACGCCAACGATGACCGAGGTCCGAAATCGTCGGTCAATAAAACGAACTGTGTCTAACGCGTGGTCCCGAACGCGACACGCCAGCCGCTCACCGCGCTTCTCAACCAACATTCCGAGAAGGGTCTCCGCCGGTAGCGCCTGGTGCTCACGTGAAGTGCCAACCAGGTAGGTACCATCGGCTCGCTTCATCACAAATGCCATCGCGGTCACATCGGACTCCACTGTGTGATGGAGCTCCCACGTCGCACGATGGAAAAATTGCTCGATATCGAAGGACGACGAGCCGCAGCAAAATGTGAGCGCTCGGCTGAGCGCCCGATGAATCTCGCGCATTAGGCGGCCTCCCGAACTACCCCGCGTTTAAGAAGTCGTTGAACCTGGGCAGTAAGTACGCGAGGATCTTTTCCCTTAGAGACAAAAGCATCAGCGCCACTCGCTAGCAGTTGAAGCTCCGCGTCCACATCATCGTCTGAGGTCAACATGATGACCGGTATAGCATGCAAGCGCGGGTCGCTCTTAAGACGAGTCAGAAGCTCTCGACCGTTCATGACCGGCATGTGAAGGTCGCAGATGATTACCTTTGGAAGGGCTCCCCCATCATCCTCCAATTTTTCAAGAGCGATGACGCCATTGTCAGCGAAGAAAGGGTTAACTCCCTCTCGACGCAAGAGCCGTTCTAAAACGCGACAGAACATCGGATTATCATCTACCACCAATACAGGATGCTCATGGGCGCTATCCTCAACAAGGTATCCCTCTGATATCCTCGGATTCGAGGTTTTCGCCCCGCCAGGATCCATCAGATTCACAGGCTCACACGATTCTCGCCCTCTGGCCTGAGTCTTATCGGTTGAGTGTGTTCCCCATGACAGCCGAAAGTTGGACGCGCTCCCAAGGGACCTCAGCATCACCTCCCCATGCTCCTCGGACCGAAGAACGCCGGACTCAAGGGAGTAAAGGTATTGCAACAGATCTTGAACCACCTCGGCCCGAATCGCACCCGTCGCGGTCCTTCCATGCGATGTCACAAACTGATAACGGCTTCGTCCGTCAACAGTCACCACCTCCACTGAGTGAGCTCCGTGCGCGGAGGCCTCCCGCAAAATGATGGAGATGATCTTCCCACACACCTCTTGCCTTCGCTTGGCCTCCCGTAGCCCGGTATTGCTCTCATACTCGGTAACTATTCGCTCGGATGCATCAAGAGCTCGCGCAATATCGCTCCAGGAGGCGAGAGAAACCGGAAGTCCAGGCTTATACAGGGAGAGACTCCGGGCCTCTGCAGGATCGACCGCGACGATACGAATAACCTCCCCCTCATCAACTACAACGGTGGCGCCTACTCGACGCAACTCAGCAAGAAACGATCTTGCTCGTTGGCCAAACTGAGTCAAGTCGACGGGGCGGAGTCGCTCTTCCAGAGATACATTCATAGCCTTCGCCGCCGCCTGAAAAAACTCACTCTCACTGACACCCACCCACGCGGCGGCGAGCACTCCCCATTGGCGCCTGTCATGAGAGGACGCGACCACCTCCCGCATCACCTTTCGGGGAACGAGCTCATCAAGGGCCCGAACGAGCGACGGTAAGGAAGGGGTGCTTTTTCGGACGAATCGCTTTTTAAAAAGATGCCACGATGAAATTACACCTACCCTCATAACTCCACCTCCTGCCGCGCGAACGCGATAGCGCCCTTTGACACCTGAAAGCTACCTCGAGGGTCGAGCAACGCGCTCGTCTCCGCGGCAACAACCACTCCGGTTACGACAACTCTCTCTACAAACGCGCCGCCCTCACCATTCGGAATACCCCGCGCTTGGGCACGTTCAAACTCCAGGTCCTCCGTCAAAGACAGTCCGTTCCCCAAGGGACCTCGAGCATCGCACTCGCTCCATATCGACGATTTGAGGCTACCGGTGCTCGAATCGACTGAAAAAATCCAAAAACATGCTTTAGCAGACACCGAATCGGCTTTGAGGAGCCCTTGTCGGGTCTCCGCTACCGCTCGTTGTGCTATCTGGGTCACGTGGGCGCGCAGGCCCGGGACGTTGGGCTCAAATCGACCACCCCACCCATCAGGAATCCATCGCAGACCTGCGACCGCCGATTCCCGTAAAACAGCCGCGGGAACTCCAGATATGTGGCTCTGATCGTGAACGACCGCCGCAACGGATACCGCCACTGCGCAAACCGGTAGCAAGACAACGAGCCACACCGCCGCCTCGAATAATCCAACTCCCCGCTGAGTCACCGCCCCTCCCGTCATGCTACCTCGATATCACCGAACGCCCCTGTACATGGTGGAGCAATGCGGTCTCAAAGGAAGCGCTCCGAAGTTCTTCCCCGGACACCCGCAGGTATGAGGTCCGCTCAGTCAAGCTCCTCACTGCGAAGAAATCTCCGTCCTTAACATCACTGATCGCAACACCCACTGCCCGCAGCTTACTGCGCCGGCGCGCTTCCTCTTGTTCAAGAAGAGAAAACGATGCACGCATAAGCTCCTCGTTCGACTCTGTATGCGAAGCGACAATAATGACAGAACTCCGTTCAAGCAGGTGCAGGTTACTCAGCGACACAGCCCCTTCAACGATTCTAAAGGCTGCCGAGAGTGGTTCGGGAGCGGCGGTGCCAGGTACGCCTTGAACTCGGCGAACACTCACGAACGTTGGATCGGTACCCGGACACCGGGGAATCCCGTCGTCGTCACTCAGAAAGGCGACCTCGCCATCAACACCGGGATAGACACCGACACGAATCACCTCAACGGCGGCGCCCCGTAGACGCTCCATCAACGCGCCCACCGCCTCGGCCCGAGCGATAAGATCTGGATCAGCACAACCGTCAGCACCCTCCCCGATCGTGCGGTCAAGGATAAGGAGGGCACCAGACCTCGGGCGACGGGCGCGCGCGACTACCTCCATCGGAGTTCCACCGCTCGAGATACCAGAAAGCTGCGTGAACATCTCGATAAGCGGTCCGCGATAGCTTAGATGCGCCAAGCCCTCACTGACGGCGCCATTTCGCGTGACGCGAACATCATCCACGACAACATAGGGACGAAGCGCAGCCAGACGACGACGAATTCTGGACGCTACGCGCTCTTCGCTCTCCTGCCCCCGTAAAAAGTTCAACACCTCGTGGTCAAGGTGCTCAAGCACCTCCTCTCGAGCCCCAAAGAACTGCGAAATCTCAACGGCTAGAGCGATCAAGAGAAGCATGAATGGCAGAACAACCATAGCAAAAAGAAGTGACGCAGAGCCCCATTGACCGTTACGACCTTTAGCGGACCGCATGCGAAAACTTCTCCAACGTTACTCCAACTTGAATCACCGGCACGGTCAGGAAGCACACGATCAGTCCCGCAAAGGTAAGAATAAGAGGCACCACCGCACGAACCGGGAGCTTCGAGATCTCCTCTTCCACGCTCTCCTGATACTGGGTTTGAGTGGCATCACTCAGTTCTTTGAGGGGGCGGATGATCTCCCCACCCTGCTTATAGGCTAGCGCGAGGTGGGCGAGCGCATGCTTCACGGCCACCGAGGGAACATCATCGGCCGTGACGTGAATCGCGTACTCCACACGAAGCCCTCGCTCGGAGAGCGAGACGATTGCGCGAAAGATATCGGACACTGGATCGGTACTTTTCCGAGCCGCCTCCGAAAGTGCCGGGATGATATCAAGGCCGGAGCCCACCGCCATGACCACACGCTCCATGACGGTCGGGAGCCAAAACTCCAATGTCTTAACGAACCGCTTCCGCGCACGGTCGCGGCGCCCACGGTGGGCTAATTCCCCGACGACAGCGCCGATCGAGGCGTAGAGACCAAGCTGAAAAGCCGAAACACCTTTGAAAAGCAAAGCGATACATACGCCCAAGACCGCGCCTGCGATCCAAGCTGTGGCCCGCGCTCGTCGCGCGACGATGAGCGACTCTACTGCCCGAGTGCGCGACGGAATCTCCGCACTAGGCTCTCGGAGTAGATATCGCACGATATCCTCGGTCATGGCTGAGGTCCTTCCGTAGACGATGAGACCCCACACGCAGCATCCGCCCGCCATGCATAGAAAGAGGCCAAGCTCACCATCCGTCATCGTACTCCGACCTCCCGTCCCATCAGCATCATCCACGCGACGCCACCTGCAATCAGAGCGAGCCCAACGAGAAGTAATACTCCACCGAGCGGGTGATTCAACGCGCTCTCAAACGCACGAGGATTCATGCCGAGTTGCAACGTCCCCATCGCCGCCGCACAGAGAGCGATGCCAATCGATGACATCCGATGCATAGCGAGCGCCGCTCCAATCTTTCGCCGAAATGACTGACGTTGGCGAACTACCTTGACGATACGATGGAGCGGATCCGCCAGTGAGCTTCCGTGACGACGAGACAGGATCAGACACCGCTTAAAAAGGTCACCCTCATGACTCGCGTAGTCCGATAGAAACTCCTCAAGCAGCTCCTCCTCATCCCCCCCTCGCGAGAGCCCCGTTCGGATCTTCTCAACCTCAGCTATGAGTGGCGAGTCCTTTTGAAAATACTCGCGAGCTTCAAGAAGAGCTGAGAGTGGATCAACCCCAGCGCGCACGGATGAAGCGACTGATGTCAGAAGCGCCGGAAGGTCTCTTTCAATTGACCTTCTTTGAGCGAGAGCCCTTCGCCAGATACAAAGGCATATCATGCAGGGCCCACCTACTATGACCAACAAGCCCACCTTTAACCCTCCGAGGACGACGCCTCCCACTCCCAGAGCTAACGCCACATAGAGCCATCTTCGCACGATGAACGTGGGGACCCCTGATTGAACCCTCATGGATTCAACGAAGCCACTCGCTCGTTGGGGCCGGTATGGGTCACATCGAGACGGTCGTTCGTAGGAGTCCAGTAACGCCCGAAACACTCTCACGCTCTCTCGGTCTCCGCCTGTTAGCATCTAACGTCTCAGCGATAACGCCGCCTCCCGATACGAAACGTCCAGTGATAGTTCGAGCCGCTCGGGGAGCTTTGAGAAAAAGAAATTGTAGGGTGGTTGTTCCAATCGATCTCGGAACGCGGTGACCCTTCCCGATACGGTCCAAGAGGGAACGCCATCAGAGTTTCGATAGGTAAATATCTCTCGCTGGCGCAACACCCCGTCAGCCACTGGGCCAAGCTCTCGCACGTCCATCACCCGCCGCACCCCCGTCGCTTTACACACGTCAACGACCACCACCACCTGCACCGCCGTAACCACCTGCGCTCCTAATAGGGCTCGATCGGATCCACGTTGTGCTCTGGCTAAAAACAGCTCCAGTCGGGTAACGGCGTCGAGCGCGCTTCGCCCGTGCAGCGTTGAGAGCCCTGGATGTCCTGAAGCGCACACATCAACGAAGGCCTCCGCCGCCTCCGCGTCTCGTATCTCACCAAAGATGACCCTATTCATCGCCATTCGCATTCCCGCTCGAATACACTGCGCGGGAGATACCCTTCCCTCTCCCTCCACGTTTTCATCCCTGGTGGTGATATAGCGAACGTGCGGATGTTCAAGCCGAATCTCTGGCGTATCCTCTATTACGAGCACTGCTTCATCGTGCGGAATCGTTGCGGCTAATGCTCGCGCCAGCGTTGTCTTCCCCGTACCAACCTCTCCCACGATGAGGACGGTCTTACCAATCCCAATCACCGAACGCAGGTACTCAAGCACGGGACGGGGAGCCATCCCTGCTCGGGCGAGGTCATCAACCGCGACCGAAGTGAAACGGTTAATACGAATGGTGACGTACGGCCCCTCATCGCAGAGCGATTTGTGAACCGCGTGAACTCGCACGAGGGCACCGACCATGCCGTCGGCTATCGGCTGCTTGGTCGAATACGAGGTGCCCGCGCGATGAAGCAGTCGCTCGACGAAAGCCTCATAGGAACGCTGATCCGCAAATCGGGTCTGGGTTCGAACACTCCGTCTTCCCTGCTGCACCGAGACCTTAGAGAATCCCGAAATGATAACATCTGACACCGATGGATCATCGATCAGAGGCTGTATAATACCGAAACTTTGTCCCTCGCTCTCCAAGTGGATCAAAACCTCATCTCGCTCGAAGCTTGAGAGCGATACCCCCAAACGAGCGGCCGCATCGTGAACACTCGTTTCCATGTCAGCCGAGCGGTTGCGGCCGCTCTCGTCACCGGCGCGCCAGCTCATCGCTCGACGCGCCTCCTCAAGCACCTGAGCTAGCACTGGAGAGAGCGCGAGGGGGCCACGGGTATCAATATGATGCTCCCTCATGCGTCCCCTCACTCGGTTCCCTCTTGGCGTACGAAAAATCCAGCCGGCATCGAGTCAGCGGGAATCCACTTCCCCTCAATAAGAGCGTATCGACGCCTTTCGTCTCCACGTCCGACCGATATGACACCTTCGACTTTCGGCTTTCTTTTGTTTCCCTTCGGGTCGGAGAGGTCCGCGGCGTCAAATTCACCATCACGCCATGTATCACCGTCAGAGCCACTCCGGAGAGCGAACGCGATCTTACCAACAGCCACTGCGGTGTTAATTGCTAAACACTGCTCCTGAGTGACCAGCAGGGTGACCGTGTTCGGAATCGCCGCCGTCGCATCGAGACTCACCGCACCAGAAAGCGAACGCTCGGTGGATATAATCTTCACACGTTCCGCGATCACCCTCGTTCCGTTCTTTTCGACGAGGAGGACATCAACGATAGATCCGCTACGAGCCCAACCCTCTACAGCCGACGTAACATCGACCCTCACCGTCATCGCCCGCATCCCGGCTGGGATACGACCGACGAGCGGATTTGCGGCCTCATCGCCCGAACCCAAGTTGACCTCGAGAATGGGGAGCCCTCCGGGGAGCGCCGCCAGAGTAACTAAGTCACGAACCCGTCCGATATCGCGAACGGCTCCACCTGGGAGTTGATGCTCAGGAAATTTCTCTAGCCGAATAGGGACATCGCGAATCGGGATGCCCGCGCCGACCGGGCGGTCAGGGACGGGCACCTCCACCACGTTAAACTCCGGCACATACGCCCGCGACCTCTCGACACGAGCCTCAGTGGGAGAGCCTCTCCCTGCGACAAAGGCAGCTCCAGCTACCCCGATACCCAGGAGAAGCAACCCAAGAACACGGCCAACGGGCGCATGCCGTCGCGCTGAAGGTGTTGAAACCCGAGAGACCACGAGCGCGCCTCCTAGTTAGCTTGATTCCCGGGGGTATGCGTAACCGCCCACGTTCCGACCCCCTGGAGGAACGTACTGAGCTGCTCTCCAAGCCCGTTGAGCGCTGTGTAGAGCACCGTAACAATAATCGCTGCGCCAGCGCAGTACTCCAAGAGCGTATATCCCTTTTGCAGTTCGGCCTTTCTTGCTCTCATCTTTCGTTCTCCTTTCAACGTATACGCGTTAGTCACTACCAGGTAATCCCCTCACGCAAGGATCACAGGTTTTGAGACAAGCTCTCCCTCTCCGAGCGAGCACTCAGTGAACCCAAGCGCTGCGAACCTGAGAGGCTCGTGCGCAGTAGGATTCTCCGATTCCGCGGAGTTCCCGCCTCCTTTTCTTGGTCGAATCTTCGATAGCGAGGCGACGATTCGAGCAAGGGCGGCGCTCCACCACCTAGATTGCTGAACTACGCCTTGCACCTGCGCCGAACCTTCCCCGTAAGAGTGACTCTCTAGGAGCTGTTCAACGATCCGACCGAGAAATTGATACGGGGTAGCTCCGCTGCACGCCCAGCGACTCGCCTTGGGAGTTCGCGGAATAGCGATGAGACGAGTTGCGCGTCCGGGTACCGCCAAGGCATCACGTCGAAGCGGTGCCAACGGAGCGGCCGCCACACTATTATCGTTTACAACCACCGTAATGGTAGCGTCCGGCCGAGCGCATCCCGAGACCAAGAGGACGCCCTGGCGGTGCGCGAACGCTCCCGCCGGATCGCGATTAACGACAAAAATCACCTCGTCACAGACCTGATAGAGTGAGCTCGCCGTCAGCGCAGGAAGCGATGCGGTATCGACCACAACAACATCATACTGCGACTGCAACACCTCAAGGAGCGCGATGAGGGCTCGAGCGGCGCGCGGCGTGGCGAAGATCGACTCATCTTGACCAGCGGCGGGAGGCACACACACGAGCGATGGCTCATCACTCCACACCGGCGCGCAACACTCCGCAACGGTCTCAGAGGTAACGACTCGCTGGTGATCAAGTAACATTCGCACCGCCTCACTGACATGCGGCTTCACTTGCAAAAAACGCGTAAGGTCCTGCGAGATTACATCGCAGTCGACCACACAGGTACGCTTGCCGGTCGCGAGGTAGCCTTCTGCGAGGGTGGCTGAGATGAAGGTGCACCCTACCCCTCCCCGTGCGGCCCCGACTACAACGAGCCTTCCCCTCTGTTTTGGGGTCAGTCTTCTCTGCAAAAGGACTAGCCGTCGAAAAAACTCCTCTGAGCTGGAGGTATCAAGGAGCACATCGTCGACCCCGAGTCGTCCGAGCTGTTCAACGAGGCCGAAGGAATAGATCTCTTGCGTCAACACGCAAAGGATCAGTTTTCCGGAAAGTTGCTGACGAATCGTATGAACATAGGCGGCGTCACATCCTATTAACTCGGGACCGATGACACACACATCGAGGGAGCCATTAAAGCGAACCTCTTCTGGTGACAGAAGCGCGATGGATACCCGCGGAACGGAGACTCGAGAGTCGGGAGAAACCCAGGCCCACTTTTCAATGAGAGCAGCAATGCGTCGTCGCCCATCCGCGCTAAGGTCGATAATTCCCAGCTCGATCATGCTCCTCCAACACGCCTCTCTTCCGATTGCTTATGACTCGACCGTTAGAGGTCGCGCCTATCACCGAGGGCCGTTGAAGGGTGTTCCCTAGCACGCGCGAGCGAAATCTGTGTCTGAAATTTTTTTCCTTTGCTAGAATGGTTCTAGATCCGGGCAGCTTTTTACTTATAATGACAACTATCCTGACGGATACAGGGGGTCAGTAATCCCCGTTAAACACCGAAGCCGCAGAGCTCATCATCGCCACATGTCCAACCTTACACTCTCGAAAAATTGGATACTCGGCGGTCGGTCTCTTGAATTTCAAGGAACCATCATGCTCACCTCTGGAGCACTCTCCGACATCATCGATGGGTGCCTGAGAGAGGTAACACCCCTTGTTCGCCAGGGCGCGGGATCCAAGGAGCTCCTCGATCTCAAAGGACGAGACCCTCATGATACGCTCCTTCCTGGCATCCCATCCGCCCGAAGTGATGAGCTCTTCAGGGTAGGTGGCGTTATAGCCGTGGGCAAGAAGGGAGTCGATTTCGAGTGGGAGCCCTTTGAAATCGCCTGTTACTCGCCATTTAATCGGTTCGAGGGAACTCACCACATCGTTCATGCCGTCGAAACAGAGCGAGCGGGCGGAGTACCGACGTGGTTGCCGACACACCTGATCGGCATGGCCGCTCCCATTAAGCCCCGCTTCTTCCGATACGGATTGGAACGCTTCAAGAGTATGCTTACCTTCGCGAGCTTAGGCTATGCGCCACAGGTAACAACGACGATTCTGATCGACAGCGTCGCTGACACACTGGCCTTTAAATTGACGCATGAGTTTAAAAAGTCGGCAGAGGCGAATCCATTTGAAATCATCCCTGCGTATCGCTCGCTGGCCAACGTTATTAAAGCGGCGACTGGCTATGACATCGTCGCAGATTTCACAACGAAGCTTGCGGCAACATAACGCTCACACCGTCTCGACGAGGCGTCCCTCTTCGAAGGACCACGACCTATCACACAACGACGCGAGTGCTCCTTGGTGAGACACGATCACGAGGGTGACATCCCGGGGAAGTCGCGCAAGGCATCGAACCACGAGCTCCTCACTTCCCTTATCAAGGTGGGAGGTGGGCTCATCCAGCACAATAATAGGGCGCTTAAGGAGAAGACATCGAGCTATGTTGATACGTTGCTTCTGACCCGAGGAGAGTCGCATCCCTTTCTCCCCTACCTTCGTGTCGAGCCCCTCTGGCAATCCAAGCATAAGATCGCCCAATCCGAGGTCATGCAGAAGGGTAAGAACCTCATCATCTGAAGTAGTGGCATCCATCGTCAGATTCTCGCGCAAGGAGAGGTTAAACAACTCTGCCTCCTGCGAAACAACAGCGAATGAGTGGGTAAGAGATTCATCATAGTGAGAGTACGGCTTGCCATTCCACAAGCACTCGCCCTCTTTCGGCGTTCGGTGACCCGCCAACATACTCAAAAAGGTGCTTTTACCCTGACCGGAGGGACCCGTGATGCGTACCCGGTCCCCAGCCCTCAGCGAGAAGGACGGAATAGATATTCGTTGCGACCTATCTCCAAACGTATGAACGACTCCGCTACAGGATATGTCCCGCATGACACCGGCGGGAGCATTCCCAAACACCCGTTCCTGTCGCAACACCTCCTCAAGCTTGGCCACGTAGGCGTTCGTTTCGAGCAAAGACTTAATAAGCTCAGACAAACGCTCAGCCAAATTCTGCACCCGACCGAATCCGGCGACGAAAAGGATTAGGATGGAGGCCGATATCGTTCCGGCGCCAACCCCATCGAGAAGAAACGCGAGGGTCGCAATGAAAGCCGTATAAAAGATCCCATGGAGAAGGCTCCAACGGTTTGCATGAAATCGTTGAAATGAAAAAATTGAAGCGTCGCTCATGGCGGAATCGGCTCGTAATTTTTTATCCGCCCACCTAATGACGCCGAGCTTTTTGACTGTGGAGATGTTTGTCAGGAGGTCGATAAACCGCTCCATGACGACTGCCTGTGTTTTATTCCTATCATCCGCAAGCGGAACTATTTTGCGAGCAAGTGCCACACCTACCGCTACGAACACAATCAGAACGGCGCAATTGATCGCTGCCATCTCCACCGACTCACGCGCGGTAAAGATAAGAAACAGGGCAAGCACAGTCACGAAATGACCCATGAGCCACACGATAGTTGAGGTGAGCGTGCCCACCGAATTCGCGACCTGATTTATGAGAGACGCGATGTATCCGGAGTGATACGCCGATAGAGCATCGATACTCAAACGCTCGGCTCGTTCGAAGAGCATTACGCGCAGCTCGTTGCCGAACCAACCGGCGAGACTTTCTCCCCATGAGCGCAAGCACCATTGAAACAGGAGTGAGAACATGAGGCACGCAACGATGGTGGGAACGAGTCGATGCAGCAGGTCGATAGTAATAGGTGGTTTGGTGCACTCAGCCAACAGAATGGGAACTAAGAAGCCTGAGATCCCATCGAGCGCTCCAACAAGAAGGAGCGCCCAAAACATGCGCCGAAAGGTCGAGAGGTGAGCGATGAGGAAGCGAACGGTTTGCACTGATAGCAAGTGTATCAGCTACAAGGAAAGAGAGGTAGGTGGCGTTGACGGGCGTCGCGCGGCTCCGCCGATTCGCAAAGCTCTGACTTCGAGGTAGTGCGGTGAATATGCGGTAGAAAGCTCTCGTGACCCCGCTCGGGCGTCGTGCAGTGCCCTTCTCTCGGGATACCAGAGTCGCCTTCTGGACTTACGCTCAGATTCGATACACACTGGCAGGGTGGTGAAAAATGGCTCCGTCGTGAGCATTTTGAGGGTTTCGGCGAAACGAGGCGGAGACGACGAAAAAACCGGAGACGTATCCACTGCGATACGTTGAGGATTTTTTCGTTGGCTCCAACGAAGTTGCAGTC
>JAIXQT010000188.1 GCA_027485595.1 Pseudomonadota bacterium
CCCCGCGACACAACGGTCGGAGCTCCACGCGGTTCACACGATGTGGGAAGGGCTTCTCTCCACGATTCAGGTAAAGACTCCGAGCGATTCATTCAACCTCATGATGAATAGCTGGCTGATGTATCAGACGGTGTCGTGCCGTCTTTGGGGTCGCTCCGCGTTCTATCAAAGTGGTGGTGCGCTTGGTTTCCGGGATCAACTTCAGGATTCTTTGGCGCTGCTGCCAATCAAACCAGATATGGTCCGAGCGCAGATATTGCTCCATGCGGCGCATCAGTTCCTTGAGGGAGATGTGCAACATTGGTGGCATCCTCCCCTCGGACGAGGTGTACGAACGCGCATCTCGGACGATCTTCTCTGGTTGCCGTACGCGGTCAGCCGGTACATCGAGACGACCGGAGACTACTCGATACTCAACACCACGGTGCCGTTCCTCAGAGGCGCTCCGCTCGCCGAGGGACAGATGGAGACGTACTTCATCCCAGAATTGAACGGTGGCGAGGGAACTATCCTTGACCATTGTCTGCGCACCCTGAAGATAACAGAGGCTGTAGGAGAACACGGACTTCCACTCATCGGATGCGGTGACTGGAACGACGGCATGAACGAGATCGGACGGCACGGCACGGGCGAGAGCGTGTGGCTTGCCTGGTTCCAGATCGAGGTTATCAACCACTTCGCGCCGATCCTTGGGGCGCAGGGAGATCATCAAACCGCGAGCGATCTGCGTCAACGATCGGAGCGCCTGCGTGGAGCGGTGGAGCAACACGCATGGGATGGCGAGTGGTATCGACGAGCCTTCTACGACGATGGAACTCCGGTAGGTAGCGCCTCGAACGACGAGTGTAAGATCGACTCACTCGCGCAGTCGTGGTCAATCATAAGTGGGGCAGCTCCTCGAGAGCGCGCGCATAAAGCTATGGAGTCCGCCGGAGGGTTCCTCGTTGATCGAGAGGGTAAGCTTATTAAGCTCCTCACACCGGCCTTCAACAAGTGTGAGAAGAATCCGGGATACATCAAGGGATACCCACCTGGCGTTCGAGAGAACGGGGGCCAGTATACCCATGCATCGGCGTGGTTCATCATCGCCAACGCGATGATGGGTCGAGGTGGCTCGGCGCTTGATCTCTTCGAGTTGATCAATCCAGCCAATATCACCGCGACAACCGAGGGTGTTCAAACCTACCAGGCGGAGCCGTATGTCATGTGCGGAGACGTCTACTCTGAAGGAGACCTGAGAGGACGTGCTGGATGGAGCTGGTACACAGGATCGTCCGGATGGCTCTACCAGGCAGGGCTTGAGCATATCATCGGTCTCCATGTCGAGCCGAACCACTTCACGGTCGATCCACGAATCCCGAGTGCCTGGAACGAGTTCTCGTTCACCTACAAGCGCGGGGGACGAACATTCAATGTCCAAGTCGTGAACAAAGGTGGTATTGAGCGGGGCGTTCGAGGGGTAGAGATTAATGGACGAGCCGTGCAGGGACTTCAGATTCCGTTTGAGGATCCGTCATTCGGAGACTCCGTGGAGGTGACTGTGTCGATGGGCCAGTCCTGAACAGGATACGTGAGGAGAGGCGACCGCATTGGCCGTAGGCCCCTCTCCAAACTGAGCCTCCCCACTTTAAAGGTTACTTGCGCCCTGTGCGCGCCGCCGTCTCGGGTCTGCCTCCCGGGAATGACGGTTCTTGTGCTTGTTGATAAAATTACTCCCGCAGAAAAGATGCGGAAGTGAGCCGGAATTGAGAGAAGGAATCGCTCCGAAGCAGTGAGGGAAAAAGAGCCCGGGGACGCGAAAACAGGGAAAAGCGGTGGCCTTTCGGGGGCTCTCCCCTCACCTACTTAGTTACCCAGAGACTGACATAAGCGATGGCGCCGGAGAGCGTCAAAAGCACGAATGAGGGAACGCGTCGGAATACGGCGGTCTCTGCTCGGATGTGAACGACCTGAGCACATGCCATGAGGACGACGATTCCTACGGAACCAAATACGGTCAAGTCTCTATCATGCTGCCCACACAGCAACATGAGCGCGAAGGTTAGCTTCAAGATGCCCGTGAGGTCGCGTAACCACGCCGGAATGCCGTATTCCTCGAACTCTTTGACAATGTTTTTGTAGCGTACAACCCACACAAAGAAGATAGAGGTCGCTACGAGAATCTTTGTCGCTAACAGCATGCTATTCATGGGGAGCCTACGGGGATGTGGCGACTATGGATTGAGGATAGTCTTGCCTGAGCCTAAACCTCTCTCTTGCTGGTGACAATCTCTTATCTTAGCCTCTAACCATCGGCTGGCGAATGAGGTTGGTGTTAAATCTCTCGCGGCCCGTACATTCTTAATCCTTAAGCCAAACCTCTCCAATAATGCCCACCATAGAGTTGTCTACCTTAGTGCTGATTGTTTCGTTTTTTGTGTACGGCAGTCGTTGTCTGCTCGCAGACGCGATGGTTGTAGAGTTCAAACGATGGGGAGTTTCTGAATTACGGCTTATTACAGGGGTACTCGAAATCCTCGGGGCCTTAGGGCTTGTTGTAGGCAGGTGGATACCTTGGGTGGGATTCATATCCGCTGCGGGACTTTCGTTGCTGATGGTGTGTGGGCTACTGGTGCGGCTTCGCATCAAAGATGCCTTCTTACAGACCCTTCCTGCCGTAATTTATCTCATCGTATCAGTTCTCGTTATGTGGCAATTTGCCCAATCTCTCTGACACCAGCGAGCATCTGGTACATCCTAAAAGTGTTCAGATGCCCGCCTAAAAATTGAAGCTCCCGATCACACACTACAAAAAGCTACGCAGAGCCTCCCTTATTCCCCTCTGAACTCTGATATAAAGGCCTCGCTTATCTTAATCGCTGGATGTCTGACGGCTGAACTAATCCCTACGCAGGTTAACGGCCTAGATGAGTCGACCCGGCATGCACCTGTCCTTCATGCTCGCAAAAAGCAGCCGTACCGTTCTCG
>JAIXQT010000020.1 GCA_027485595.1 Pseudomonadota bacterium
CCTGATGTGCGTTAATGGAACGGGAAGCTTCTATCGGTGGCTTAAAGGCACCCTCGCCCCAAACCTGACCTACCAAGAGATCAACGCCCTCGCCGAAAGCGCTCCGGTCGGCGCACGAGGCATCTCGGCGCTCCCCTACGGAAATGGGGCTGAGCGAACGCTGGGCAACAAGGTCATTGGAGCATCCCTTGAGAATCTCGATCTCAATCGCCACTCACAGGGGGATATCTTCCGAGCTGGCCAGGAGGGAATCGTGTTCGCCCTCGCCTATGGGCTTGAGATTATGCGGTCGATGGGGCTCTCGCCAAAGCTCGTGCGAGCTGGACTCGCGAATATGTTTCAAAGCTCGCTCTTCCAGCGAACCTTCGCGACGACGACAGGGGTTCCTGTGGAGTTACTGACCACTGATGGCTCAGAAGGCGCTGCGAGGGCAGCCGGCATCGGCGCAGGATTATACACCTTCTCAAGCGCGTTCGTCGGACTAACCCGCCACGCGGTGATCGAGCCTGACTCCGCGTCCTCCGCCGCTACCCAAGAGGCGTATGCACGTTGGAAGGAGGCCTTGGCAAGGCATGGGGTGTAGGGGCTGCGGATCGCCAATAGTAACCACCTAATGTAACGCGGCGACCAGGAATGGTCGCCCTCCCTTATTGCGAATTGTGACGTGGGAGGGCGACCGTTCCCGGTCGCCGCGATGCTGCGAAAAATATCGACCCGCCTTACCCAATATACCGATTAAACACCCCCTCAAAGAGCTCTTGCCGACCTGATACGTTCGCGGTCACTTCCCCCTTCTCCAGCATGTACTTCTCAAGGCTCTCAAAGGAAGCGGTGCCCTCTGAGATCTGAAGGCCGATGCCGCTCTCCCATGAGGAGTACCGCTTATCAGTCATATCCTTGAGCACTCCATCCTTACGAATCTCAGCGGCGATCTTCAGACCATGCGCAAAGGCATCCATCGCGCCGATGTGCGCATAGAACAGATCCACGGGCTCGAAGCTGTCACGACGAACCTTGGCGTCGAAGTTAAGACCACCACGACCGAGTCCACCTTGCCCGAGGATCGCGAGCATCACTTGCGCCGTGGTGTAGATGTTCGTCGGGAACTGGTCGGTATCCCATCCGAGCAACTCGTCTCCACGATTTGCGTCGACTGAGCCGAGCATACCGTAGCTGCTCGCGTAGGCGAGCTCATGCCCCATCGAGTGTCCCGCGAGGGTCGCGTGGTTCGTCTCGATATTGAATTTGAACTCTTTCTCAAGGCCGTAGGTCTTGAGGAACGCCATACACGCCGCGCAATCGCTATCGTATTGATGGGTTGTTGGCTCTTTCGGCTTCGGCTCGATCAGGAACTGCGCGTCGAGACCGATCTTGTTGCGGTAGTCGACCGCCATAGAGAGGAATCGACCGAGATTATCGAGCTCACGGCGAAGTTGAGTATTGAGAAGGCTCATGTACCCCTCTCGTCCACCCCAGAATACGTAGTTCACACCACCAAGCTCCTTCGTTACCTCCATCGCCTTCTTTACCTGCGCGGCGGCGTACGCGAATACATCCGCATTGCAGCTCGTTGAGGCGCCGTGAACGAACCGCTTATTACTGAAGAGGTTAGCGGTTCCCCACAGAAGCTTGATACCGGTGCGCGCTTGAGCGTCTTTAAGCTTTGCGACCACGGCATCGAGGTTCTTGTTCGACTCGCGAAGGTCTTTACCCTCTGGAGCGACATCTCTGTCATGGAAGCAGTAGAACGGCACACCAAGCTTCTCCATGAACTCGAAGGCGACGTCTACTTTCTTGAGTGCCATTTCTAACGAATTGGAACCATCATCCCATGGACGCACAGCGCACCCCGGGCCGAACGGGTCGCTACCGGTGCCGCAGAAGGTATGCCACCACGCTACCGCGAAGCGGAGGTGTTCCCTCATCGTCTTCCCCTCGATAACCTCGTCGGGATTATAGTGACGGAACGCCAGTGGGTTTCTAGATTGTGGGCCTTCGTAGGCAATCTTTGGAACATCAAAATACTGAGTCATGATCTCTCCCCAATAACTAGATTAAGGCCCCATCACTCGCACGATTATCGACTCCCATGAGAACCGACCTCACTGAGGCGAGCGATACGAGGCAAAACAACAAAGAGTCCCGCTTGGAAACAATATCCCCGGCGAGGCAGCGGCGGAATGGAGCACGCTACAACAAAGCTCCGCGAACAAACTTCGAAAAGTGGGGGCAGGTATAGCAAGTTTGACGCCTAAGGGACATGTAAATCGTGTTCCTACACGGAAGGAAGATGAAGCCGAGATACGTAGGAGTCAGAATGTATGGTCGTGACCACTTGGAGCAATCGCCCTCCACCATCCGCGCAAAGTTGGCGCTTTCCTACCCTGCGTCTTTTCGCTGTCCGAAGGAGCGCCCGTCCCAAGAAGCGACTGTCCTAAGGAGCAACGGAAGGGATCTCGCTGTCTCGAAGTCTGATCCACTGTCGTGCGCTTCGAGGCGCCCCGGCCTCTGCCGTCCAAGCCCCGACAACCTCCCCTAACGACTCGTCACGGTACGCTATCAACGTGAAGGCACGGACAGCCCGGTCACCTCCCGCCTCAACGTACCCTCGCACAAAGACCTCGCTCCCATTGAATGGTTGAGTAAGAAAGAAATCGTGATCGAGCATATGAAACGAAGGGTAGCGGCCGACGGGATCTCGATTAAGTTCGCGCCATCCAATGGATGGAACCTCAACAGTCGCGCCTCCCTCCAATATCTCTTCGAGACGTGGGTTCAGCACCTCACCACGATACCAACGCGAACGCTCATCAATCAGTGACGTGACGGGAGAGAACTTGACCCGAAGTTTACCATCACGTTCGATAATCTCCACGCGTCCAAGCTCCCCCCGATCGCGAACCATGGAACGATCTGGCGCATCAGATCCGTAACCGAGCACGGAAAAGGTCAAACGACCAAGATTTCGCAACTCGGCGATATCGCGCGCCTCGAAGTGAATCCTGGCGTGGGTGACACCAAGCTGCTCCAGCTGGCGCTCTGGGAACCGCAAGGAATTCGCGATATGTCTCTCACCCCGAGCGAAGGGAAGCAGATCGAGATACGCCGCTCGCTCCGATCGACATATCTCACGAATGGAGGTGAGGGCATGCACATCGAAGGGACCAATACCCCGGCGTAGACACTCAAGAGCACCCGTGGGACCGATCAAGCGATCACGGTTATCAGCCAAACAGCCCTCGAGGATACGCAACATCATAGCGGCGACGCGAGGCTCCACTGGCTCCGGATCAAGTGCCGGGATCCGCCTCGCCATACGACCACTCGCATCCAGGTCACTACCGAGCTTCTCGTGGTACCCAAGAGCGAGGGCTCTCGGCCTA
>JAIXQT010000156.1 GCA_027485595.1 Pseudomonadota bacterium
GAACCGCTGGTGGCACAGGCACCTTTTGCTTCACACTTCTTGCGCACCATGTCCATCATGGCCGATCTCAAGGAAGAGGCCATGCGTCTCGTGATCACCAACCAGGTGCGCTCATTTGCGTGGATTGAAGCCTTAGGCGTTTGTGCTGGTCTGATAAAAGGGTTTTCATTGGGGCGGCAGTTGCCTCGAGTCTTCAACCGTGTGTACCTCTACGCGGACGAGAAGCTGCGCAACGACCATTATCAAGCCATCTTCTGCTACCAGCGCAAGGCCGAGTTCGTGGTGGCGGCGGCCTACACCGTCCTCTCGGCACGTCAGCCCACCTGTCCCAACTACCGCATCGAGGAGGGGATCTACGATCTCGGCTTCGACTGCTTCGCCTGCTCATGTGGGCGTTGGTTCGATAATCGCCGTGCCTTCTATCATCACAAGGAGAGGAGCGGCAACCATCACAAAAAGGTGCTGCCCAATGGCAAGCCGGGGCGTACCGACTATGTGCTGCGGGTGTGCATGCGTTTTGATAGGGACGAGGATGCTCGCCGTCGTGCCGGTATTGAGGTGAGATGAATGCGGTCATCGCACTTGTAACTGATTTGTGGGTAGTCATACATATTGTCCTTCAGGATGCGCCACCACCCGAGGCTGTTCAGGAGGCCAAGCTCGAGGCTGTTCAGGAGGCCAAGCCCGAGGCTGCTCGTGAGGCCAAGCCCGAGGCGCTGCACGAGGTCGAGGCGATGGATGTGGTGCGCACTTTTTATTATGTTCAAGGGTTTGGTCTTGTTGGCTCATGTATATGTATACTGATAGGTACCGACAGAGGAGGCGCGTGCCCGGGAGGTCGTGGCCGAGGTCGTGGCCGAGGTAATGGAGGCGGTGGTCGAGGCGACGGCTATGGCGCCCTGGGAGACTACCGAGTCGGAGCAAGAGATGGATATCGTGCAAGAGGAGGTGCGCACTTTAAGGATGCTGCTCGAGGATGATGACGATCAGGATGAGGAGATTGACAAAGCCTTGCTGAATAAAGTAAGTGGTGCACGATGCCATGAATGATGAGTCATGGATCATGAACGCCTTGGTGTCCAGATCCTCGGGACACCGACCGTGCCCTCCGGCACACCGCAGGCGCCCAACGCCCCTCGGCGCGGTACTCTACCGACCATCACCGAGTCGGCTGAGGAGGGGGATGATGACGAGGGGGAGCCTGCCGATCCGGCAGTGAACCTGCTGCAGAAATTTGAGGACCAGACGAGTTGGATGCGTGAGCAGATCCAAGAGCTCAAGGCCCTCAAGTCGGATATGAGGGCTCTTGTCGAGGAGGCCCGTGCGGTGCATCGCGTCGATGAGATGAAGGCTGTGGTGGAGGAGGTGACTGCGGCCACAGAGGATCTGCGCGAGGCCAGGACTAAGGAGATCAAGGCAGCGGTCAAATTGACCGAGGATCGGTGGCGAGCCGAGTGTGATGAGCTGAAGCGCAAGTACAAGGCGATGCTGCCAAGGATGCAGAAGCTGCGCGAGATCAATGATACGATGGCGACTGAGGTGGAGGACCTCAAGACCAAGATCAAGAAGGAGACGGAGTTGGTTCAGCGGATGAAGGCTCGTGAGCACAAGATGGTAGGCCAATGAACACGAGTGTGAACACGAGTGTGAACACGAGTGTGAACACGAGTGTGAACACGAGTGTGAATATGGATCGTGATGTGTGTGATTCACAATGGCAGAACGAAGAGATTGAGGCGCTCCATGCCACGGTCCAGGCGGAGACGGAGATGGTAAGGGGATGATGATTATATTGATTACAACTATGATTACAACTCTTATGGCCCTTTGTGCAGCGCGCTGCGGCCCTACGGGATCTGGATGCGGAGAAGGATCGCGTGGAGCAGGTCCAGTTGCAGAATCGTATTCTCGAGAAGCAACGGCAGCAGGTGCATTCCCAGCTGGCGCATCTGGATGCTTGCAAGGTAAGTTTGATGGGATAAAGTGAATGTGAATGAATACGATAAGAGACCCGGGATGTCGTGGGCAGTTATCACTGAGCCTGAGGATCTCCGACTTGAGAGAGGCAAATCAGCAGCTGGTGGGCAAGAATCAGGAGATTTCGGATCTTTCCGAGGTGAGTGAAGGTTCAAGTCGAGAGGAACGTTGCCATGCGCTCATGCATCTATGCATCTATGCATACAGCAACTCCGTCAGGCGAAAGAGGCGGAGCTTGAACTGAAGCAGCGGCTGGCAGCGGTGCGTGATGACCTCGATACCAAGAAGAACGAGAACCATCATCTTCGCGGTAGCCACAAGGTAAGATCATGGGTATGGTCATGTGCATGGTGCATGTTGCAATGAATGCATGACATTTGCTCTGTGTGCAGAGGACCCTGGATGCCTTGAAGCAAGCACACGAGGAGGTCCACGAGTTGGAACGCGAGAACAAGAAGCTGGTCTATCGCCAGCACGCTTCCGTGGCCCTTCGCCCTATCGCCAGCACGCTTGAGGCCATTCCGTACGCCAAGGCGATCTATCCCCACGAGCCCCAGAAGGAGAATCGTCTTCCTCTTTTGTCTCCCAAGCAGCTGTGATTATATGCTGTCATGCTGTAGAATACCGAGAGCGACGTGATGGCTATACAAGTACGAGTAGAAGTACAACAGGACGTGTGCTGCATCTGCCTCGACGATATGGAGGCTGGGCGATTGTTAATCACGTTGCACTGTTCTAGGGGCCAGAGTCCTCATGTCTTTCACCGATTGTGCTTAAAAGAATGGCTGGTTAGCCACGAGACTTGTCCGATCTGTCGGCGCTCTGTTCCGTCTTTGAAGCGCAACTGCCTGATGGTGAATTGTGCGGATATGAAATTCCTCCTGTGCTGCCTGTGGTTCTGTTGCAGTATTATCCTTGTCCTGGTATTGAGTTACCAACACAATCCTGGTCTCGATGAGGGGTGATTTTTTTATTGACTCCGACTCAACAGACGCTCATGACAAAGCATACTGTGTATTATAGCGGGCAGTACCCGCATGGTCTGCGCAGCTTGATTACACGCTTCGCCGGAAAGGTTTTGAAGCACATCAATCCCTCGAATCTTGCCTTGGATGACTACGACCATTGGGTCATTCACCCCGAGGACGTCACTCGACTCGTAAAGTCCTGGTTCAATAAGGATGACCAAGACGCTTGGCAGCCGCAATTGACCAGTGATGGCAAGGATACGTGGGGATGGGGCTTTGTGCTTGCGTACAAGGGTGCCTTGCCAAAGAATGGCCTTCCTCTTGGTGCGAACCTCGAGGGTGTAGCGGTATTCCACCACTACCGCCCGTCCGAAAAGCGCCCACCCCGTCCTGACGAGGAACCCAACCCGGGTAACAAGGGAGAGGAGGATCGGAACGAACATGAGGGTGACCAGACCGCCGTGGATCTCTTGTTGGTGACCGACTATACGAGTGCAGTGGCCAAGGGATTGGTCGCGTTTGTGGAGGAAGAAGCGGTGAAGCGGATGAAGGAGCTCAAGAAAGATCCTTGGGACCGCATGACACATAACGCTAGCAAGGTGGAAGCCCCGTTACTGTACAACCACCTCGGCTTTTCATACGAGGTGGAAGAAGGCGATCACACCGTCCCTGTCTTTGTCGATGGAAAGGAAGCCGATCGGGTGGTGCCCATGTACAAGGCGATTGGCAAGTAAAATATGTGCGTAACATGATTATAAAAAATATGACCCTTCTACTTCTCATCCTCTTTGTTACCCTGCTCGTAGGGCTTTTGCTCGGCTCGCAGCACAGGCGTCTCAGCATCTCACCATGGACTCGTCCTCGCCGTTATGTGGTCGTCGACCCACCCGACAAGTACGAGGTACCCCCTTCGTTCCGTGAGGTTCAGCTCCATCGATGATCTAGACTACTACTTTTTCTTGTAGGTCAAGGATGCCTGTCGAGCCTGCTCGGTGGGTTTCAAGTGTGGGTGTTTCTCGCGAAAGGCTTTAAGGTGAGCCATCCAAGGCTTAAGCGCTTCGGGCACCCCTTTTTTGGTGGTCGATTTCTTAGCGGTGGTGGATTTGGATTTGGTGGGCATGTGTGACGTTTAATCGAAAAGAGGATATTTTAATTTGACTGGCATTCTGATTCGCTATCCATGGCAGTGTGAGGCTTCGACCTGGGCCTGGAGCACCTTAGTGCCTCCGTCGTAGGGGACAGCCAGCCCTTCATCGACCATCTTCGTGTTGACGTGGGTGCGGGGCTCGGTTGTATCGTCGATGTAGGCGTCGACCAGCACGCGTCCGTACTTGTCAAACTCCCTGCAGTGTAGTTCGACAATGCGTGTGTTTGTTGTATCGATGCATGTGCTGGGACAGGGACAGTCGGTCAAAAGAGTACAGAGTCGCTGACGGGCCCCCTGTGCTCTCGCGATGATGCGTTCTCGTTCCTGTGGGTTGATGTTCCTGCGCGGATGGAGCTCTGGTGTATCGATACCGGCAAGTCGGAAGCACATCTTGACGATGCAGTGGCTCATAGGCAGGAAGAAGATGGCTTTGAACGTATCACCATCATAGATATCGACGACACGGGCCCGGACGACCTCTCCCGCGAGCGAGAAGCGTGGTACGGTGCTGCCTCGTGTGGTCTGTAGCTGGGCGTCTGTGTCCATGACTTCTGGATGCTTCTGGTTAAAGAAAAATTGTTGTCACCACCTCGTATTGTTTTGAAGGTAGTTGAGGAGTGGGTTTGGATTGGAGTGAGCGTCACAGTACACACCAACGGTGCCAAACGCGTACTTTTGAGTGGCACCCTGCCACCGTTTCTCCTGACAATCTCCTTTGGTGGGCACTCCTAATAGTATCTTGACGCGCAGAGAAGGTGGGAGGATTACGTTTTTGGTACAGAAGCCCGGGGAGGGAAAGACTTCACAGCCGTGTCGGTTGTATACGGTGAGTTGGGACGCTTGAGACTCAGGTAGGACTGCTAGTAGAAGTAGGTCTTCTTCGGTGATGACCACGAGCGAAGATCCGGGTATGCTTGCTACGTAGCGACTGACAACCGCGGCCTCGATCCGGTCGTTCTCCTGTACGACGCGTTGGTACCAGCACTGGTAGTTGTAGGATACCAATACCGTGGACCGAGAAGTGTGTGGGAGTTGTATCTGTTCCGTATTTTGGTTGAGCAGCTGCCTCGCCGTTACAAACTGGCCTTCCTTTAGTGCGAGGTGTGTCTGCGACTGGTTAATGTCCACGTCCACGTCCGCGTTCACGTCCACATCTACATCCACGTCCACATCCACATCCACGTCCACGTCCACCGACGTCGTCTCCTGCACCGCCACGAGTTGTAAAGATCTCTTTTCGGTAGGCGTTGTACAACCTGTGACGCTACAACCACGAAACGAGGTGTGTGTTTCGACGCTGTTTGCAAGAGGCTTTGGGAGTGTCGAGTGTGGAAAGCAGAATCTCCAGAAAGCCTCTAGCTCACCAAAGGTCCACGTATTCTCGTCTGCGTGATCGATGTAGTAGGGTTTAAACACCTTTTCCTCGAACCTGCTGGTATCCACAGACAAACTTTCGGTTCTGCACATCTGCTTGAGAAACTGCACTGTCCCTAGGCGTTGCGCCGTGCGCGACCTTGCCGTTTCGGTACAACAGTCGGTCACCCGAACGAGCTCGGACACTGGCCACTTGCTCGTAAAGACGTTCGGGAACGTAGTACGGAAGTTTTGGGTGACGACAAAGTCTATTTCGTGACCCGCGTTTGTGTTTCGGAGTCTGAAGGTGGCCTGGCAAAGCCGCGTCAAGGTGGTGCTTGGGGAAACGCTGACGATGCCCTTGAGGTTGTAGGGTTGTACAAAGTCGACCCCGACCGTGCTCTTAAAGTCGTACAAGTAGAATGCGTCTGCTTGTGAGTATAGTTGCCTCTTGTAGGGTATCTCCATACGTTGTTGGCGGAGGAATATCCGCCTTACTCCGTCGACAACAAAGTAGATGGCGACCTTGGTGTGCGGGAGAAGGGTGTCAAGTTGGTTGACGTAGTAGGACGTTTGGTGTGTGCGAAGAATCCCGGCTGCGTCAATGAGGGCGTCGTACTTGGTACTCACACGCAGTAGCTCGTCTTCTGTGGCCCTTTGGTCGGCTAGGTTCTTGAGGATCAGGATCTGGGTTGGTGACGATGCGACAGTCCCAAGGAGTGCTGCTAGTATGGTAGATTGTGCAAGAGTATCTCTTACGACGTCTGTGAGTCCGAGGGGGGTAGAAGAACTGCTTCCAGGGAAGGTGGCTGTAAAATAGTCTTTGTGTGTGTTGAGGTTCACGGTGCCCGAGAAGCAGTGCTTCACGGGAGATACCTGGGCGGACAGAGGTTCCATAAAACTGATGTTCACCTGGTAAACGCTCGACTTGAAGAAGGTCGGGCACACAACAGTCACAAAAAATTTGGTGCCCGTGACATGTCTATCTCCGCCGTTGAGTTCTTTGGTCCACTGCGAGAGGTGCATCAAACCTCCTGACTTGAGGTAACGGAAGATCTGGTTCGCAACGGTGTCATTGAAAAAGAGGGATAGGTACTGCAGTACTGTGCTCCGTGTCGGGTGCAACGCCGCGTCGTGCATAATTGCCTGCGTGTGGTAGTGCTGGAAGGTAAAGTCCTGGTGTTGATAGCTCCGGAATGTGAGAATGAGTCGTAGTTGCACGTCGCTAAATTGAGACTGGTTCACGGGGTCGCGGGTGCCTCTGTAGGGGATTGCTGTTAAAAAGTTGGCCTCGGGAAACGGCTGGCCCGTGTCTGCATTCACATAGTCCCCAAAGCCGTAATCGACATTGTACGCGAAGGAATCGGCTACTCCGACCATCCGTCGCAAGTTGCTAAGCAACCTCGCTAAATACACAGGCACCTCCACGCGGTCGTCAGTCGGTACGTCATTGAGCTCTGCGTTTGCAACATACTCATTCAGGTACTGCTCGAGACCGGGCCACAAAGACGTGTTCGTGTTGAGTAGGTGCTTGACGGTCAGGTAGACGGGGACCTGGTCGTTGCGTAACCGTCCTACAAAGTTGAGCTGAGACGTGACGGGATCAATCATGGTGTCTACTTCGTCAAAGATGTAGGTTATGTGCTGGAACGTGTCGTCCCACCTTGCCTCTCTTTTGGTCGCTAAGATGCTCTTTTGCAAGGCCTTGTCGGACGCGACCGTCAGGATGGGTAATGTTTTGGAGTGGAAAAGTTTTGAAATGTCAGTGTTTGGTAGTATCCCTGACAGTACTCTAGACACGGGGTTTAGGATTTCGAAGCTCTGCGGCACTAGGAAACCCGGGAGGATCACTAGTGTCTCGCGCGACTGTAAGGCATGGTAGAAGACAAGGAACGGCGTTAGCACTGTGGTTTTCCCCTTTCCCATGAGCATCTGGAACACCTTGGTGAGTGCCGTCGGGTGTAAGATCTGAGCAAGGGTTTCGACTTGATCGTTCCGGATACAGAAGCCCAGGACGAGTTCTGTCAGGGTAAAGGTACGCTTAAACAAAGCATCTTGTGCTGCGTTTGGCAGGTGACTCTGTTGTCGGACAAGTGACTTGTGCGTAACAGTTTTCGACGGGTTGATGCTGTCGTAGAGAAAGTTTCTGGACGGACAGTTGCCCTCGCTTCCAAGGCGTTTGTCGAGTGTTTCCAGGCACCTCTGTGCGTGAAGTATGTAGAGAGACTTGCACTTGTAGAGAAAGATTGCTGCTACGGAGGCCACCTCCACCACGAATTCCGGTGCACCTGGTACGTACGAGTGGGTGCTGTACTTGAACGGGTTAGGCCCCAGGACCGCTGTGTTCGTTTCAAGTCCCCACGCGAAAGCCTGGTCCAGTAGTTGGTAGCTTCGCGCCCCTAGGTCTAGTTTTGGAAGATGGTCAGTCGATCGTGGGACCTTATCTGTGGGTGGTGACCTGCTCCTGATAAACTCTAGCAGGTCTTCTTCGCGATCAGGGGGTGTACCTTTGGGACAGGATTGGAGGGGTGGGCTTGTGTGCGAGTGTACCTTACTGGTGTAAAAGTCCTGCAGTACGTGTGTTTCTTTAGGTGGGTGGAGGTCTTCGGGTGTACTAGTAACCGGAAACTGGCGCCTGACTCGGACCTGGAAAAACTTTCTAGGTGCACTGTGAGTAGCAAACCAGTTGTGGCTCCTAGGAAATACCTCGTCACTATCCGGTCCCGTGGCGTTGATGAGGAACAGACCGGAGTAGTGGACGTCAAACCACTCTACACGGAGGTTCTGTTCAGCACTCTCTTCTAAGCAAGTGTGCAAGGGGTTACGGTAGTCACCGCCTGTTAGGTAAATAACCTTAAAGTCACCTAGGTGAGCGTGAGGGCCGGCGGGTCTAGGGATTTTGTAAAGGAGGAAAGCGTTTTTGGCTTGGTACGTCCATGCTCTGTACACCCTCGGTACGTAAAGGGGGTCGAAAGCCTGGTGGTTGGATGGGTCGAGAAGGTTTTTGTAGAACTCCAGGTCACGCGAGCCTACGGGTTGGTTCTCGGACGTCACTACCTTGTACCACTGCCCTTCACTCCAGTGGTAGTAGAGGTCTTTGGACGTGAATATGTACGTCCCCGGCGCTGTAGGTTTCGTGTAGTTGTAGACGTACAGTCGTTCGTTCGTCCCCGGGTTGACCCACACCGTGGACTGGTTTAGAAAGAACATGGCCTTGTCGGTGTACGAAGGGGTGTCCACCCCTTGAAAGTGAGCAAACTCCGAGACAGTCCCTGCGTACCGGAAAGCCAGGGTTTCCCCGTCTCGGGACAGGGTTAGCTCGTAAACATCGTCTTCCGCTTTGGGGTGCAGCTCTACGCGACCGGTGGAACCTGTACTGGAACTGTACAGGCCGAGTGTCCCGTCCTTTCTTTGTTCGACAAGAAACCCTGGGACACCCGTGATAACCCGTGCGTGTTCTTTGAACAGGATCCGTACCCCGCTGGGGAGGGTGCACAAAGTGTCTCCGAGGTCGTACGTGTCAAACCCGTGCTGGTTCAAGACGCGTGGTACGGCTTCAGAGACCGTGTCATACTCCGAGGCGCTTCGTTCTAGGATGCTCGAGGCAAACTGTCCTGGGTTGTTTCTAAACAGGGGGCTGTTAGCGAGGTTTGCGAGGAAACCCTCGTGGTCGTACTCGCTAAACAACCACCCGTAGTCCCGGAGTACCGTTGCGAGTAAAACAGTGGTATCGTAGCTCAAAGGACCATCGTCTTTGCGGCGTCTTGTTGTGTATCTCTGCACGAATGACTTGCTCCACATCAACTCGAGGTCGCCGTACGTGAGCAGGTAACAGACAAGGCTATAGGTGTACCGTCCAAACCTTTCAAAGACCATCGACCAGTTCTCTTGACTGAGAAACACACTGCACGCGTAACGGGCTTGTCGGTACAAGTCGTTGGACAGCAAGTACGTGTGCGTACCGCCTTTTACGAGGCTACAGTCTTTACTTACTGTGGGAACGTCAGGTTGTCTGTTGTGCGCGTCGACAAAGATTTCGTGGGAAAAGCCCCGTTTGAAGCTTTTGGCGACGTAGTAGAGTAAGGTGGACTGCGACACCCGCTCGTTCTCGTCACTTATGTCCGCTAAACGGAGAACGAGCTGTTCCATGGACGGTCTACTACGAGAGGTGGTTTCGACGGAGGTACCGTAGCGTAGGTTGGTGTGGTTTGTAAACGCCGAGTAGCGGTTCGCTTGTCCTCTCCACATGTCTTCTGCAAGGTAAGTTGTGTATGCCGTGCTGTAGGCCGATGTGACAAAGTAACACATCTTGTCCCGTGGTACGTACACAAACGCCTCGCGGGGTGGTACGAGGACCTCTCGTTTCTCAGCAGCGTTTTCAACCGTCACGTTGAACAAGGACACGAGCACCGCTATGCAATCAATGAGACGTTCCACGTCATCCTGCTGCAGGTCGGGTGGGACTCGGAAACCCTGGTTAACCTGCGGTAGTAGGTGACTGTACTGCTCAATCACTTGAAAACAGCCCGTGAGGTCAGCGCCAAGTACGTGTTTAATGAATACCCGTCCGGTGAATAGGCGTACCACCAACTGTGCGTCTTCAGGAGGGACGAATAAGTCCGGTACGTGGTGTCTTAGTGGTGTGATGACTTGTGACGCGACGTACTTGAGAAAGAAGGCGAGCAGGACCACGAGCACGTTATAAAACTCAGTGTCGTGCTTCACACAGCCGTTCCGCAGACGCGACAGGTTCCCTAAACCGCCCACAGACGTGCCTTGTAAAGGCGAGTGGACTAGTTCGAGAAACTGCTGGACAAGGTTGTTCAGCGAGTCTCGGTACTTGGTAGGTGGGTCGTTGTTGACCGTCTTCTCGGCAAGGTCGGTTGCAAGTGCGTACAGCGCTACGGCGTCAATCTTTCTTTTGTTGGAAGGCCCGCTAACGGTGTAGCACACAAGGTCCCGGATACACTCGACCAGTTCCGTGGCGCTGGGAGTGGCACCGCGTCGGACCAAGTTGACCCAACACAAGTCTGTACCCCGCTCATCGGTTTGTTGCGGCACCGGGCTTCCGAAGAAGGAGCCGTCGTGGTCAGGTGTCAGGGGTAGGACGTGCACGCACTCAGTAAACAGGCTGCTGTACGTCCGTACCTCTCCGCTCACGTAGACGCTCCTGTGCCCGTAGTGGTGGTTTCCAGCGTAGATCACAAAGAGCGTAAAGTAGTCGTGTGTCCCCGACATGACGGTTTTGTGGAAGCAGAGGACAAGGTAGTCGCGCAGGACGTCGTCCAGGTCCGAGCCTGGCTGTAAAAAGGTTTCAAAGTAGTACCGAAACGCCCAGAACGGCGAGTGGTAAATACACGTACCCACGAGTTGGTACCGTCTTTCCGTCGTGGTTTCGACCTCCACGACTGCAACGTCATCACCCTGAAGTACTTGGTGTGCAACGTCGAGGATTAGTTCGCGCCTGGCGACCCTTGCGAGTAAAGCGTCGAGTATCAGCATGAACACCTCTGTACCTGTCCACTTGAGCTGAGTGTGGTACTCGTGAAGAGTGTCCAAGAACGTCTGCAAGACCTTTCTCATGTCTACCGCCCTACTTGACTGGAACGCAAACTGCCAGGAAGGGATTTCTCCGTCCTTTAACCCTTCTCCGGCGTTTCCCACGGTGACCTTACCCTCGTAAACATCGACGATTAGCGTAACGCGGTGAGCGGAGCCGCTCGAGTTGAGCAAGTCTTCGTACAAGTGACGGTAGTTCTGGTCGACAGTCGGCACAAAAAAGGTGTAGTGGATTACGGTAAAGCGCTCAGGACGGAGTTTGATGGCGTGTTCCTCCAGAAAAGAGGGTATGTCGACCTGGGACGACACCAAGGCCTTGAGTTCTGGTGACTTGAGGTAGTCTCGGAGCTGCTCGTCTCTTTCTGGCTGTCCGACTCCTTGTTCCAGCAGTTCTTGTTCCTTGACGTAGAGCTCCTTTGTTTCGATGCCGACGACTACCTGCGCCAGGGTCGACGACAAGGACGACCACCGCACGTCGTTGAAGGCTTGGTAGAGCTCTCGGTGTAGTTCACGGTTTTGTGGGGGTACCTTTTCGGTAATGTAGGTCAAGAAGGATCTCCACAGCGACCGGTTCCCACTCGACTGGTCGTACGTAAAAAAGAGTTTCCGGTGTGGTTGGTCACATGTACCCTGTGCACCCGGGTGTAAGGTTTTGAACTCCTTGTAGTACTGTACTAGACGGCCTTCAAACAACTGTACTTGCAGCTCTGCTTCTTGACCCGACACAGGTAGCCACTCGGTCGGTGGTACTACAGGTACAGGTTGTGGTGGCATACGTGGCACTTTGGTTGGCGGACTCGCAAGAAAAAAAACTCAGACAGGTTCGTTGCTTGGACCGCGAAAAAGTGAACTCAGCGTGACTTTTGTGGTAAGCGCGGACGTGGCCACATGAAAGGACGCAGAAAACCAGTCTCGCAACTCTTCAAACGCCGCCACGAGACTAACTTTTAATTCAGGGTCCCGAACTGCTTGAATTTGCAAGTCTTCGGTAGTGTAGAGCACCGCGAACGCACCTAAGAGCTGGTCTAGTTGCTCAAAGGTCAAGTGTCCTGTTTCTAGCACCTTTTCCAGGGTCTGAACGTCGTAGGTAAACCCGCTGCTGGGAACTTGCTCGTTGACACTACGGAGGACGAAGTAAAGCCACTCCAGGTAGTGAACGAAGGAGAGGTTGGTGGTGTTTTCTACGTGCCCTCCTCGGAAGCGGCAGTCGGACAGGGTAAGCACTTGGCTAGGTTTAGAGTCGTAAGCACAAGAGACGTACCGTTCTTCTTGGACGAACGGTCGTAGAGTTACGTTGAGCAAGGTTGTGGAAGGGTCTAGAGCAAACAGGACGGACAGGACGTTGTCAGTGTCCTGGTACAGTTGTGACCAGAAGAAAGGATCAAAGGCGTAGAGTACCTCGACAAACGTTGCGCGTGCGCGCGTCGGGTTCTGACCGTGGTGCTGGAGCTCGTAGAGGAATGTACCTTGGAGAGACAACCCGAGGCGGTTGAGTGTCAGTTCAATGGCGTGTACGTAGGCCCAAAAGTCTTGGGAAGTGGATAGCAACTTGTTGAGCGTGGACTGTAGTACTTGTCCTCCTGGCACCTGACTCGCCAACTGGAGAAGGTGGTGGTACAAGGTCCCTTGTTTTGTCAAAAGCTGGCTACCCAGGTACACTAGACCGCCCGCGAGGTATAAAAGGTTACCGATATACTCTGTCGGTACCGACACGTCGTCTCCGTTGACAATGTCACTCAGGACTGACCTGAATTCTTTGTAACGCTGGATCACGCTGTGGAGGTGGTTAACAAAGGACTCGGCGACGCCGAACGGTAGTGTTGGGATGTCTGCAAGGGTCTCAAGACCTCGAAAGATATCGAGGTACGTCAACACAAAGTGTGCAAAGAACCGGAAGGACACCGGGTTGTTGTTGAGGGGCGTCCAGTCTTGTTCGGTCCCCCAGACCGTGCAGTCTCTCTTTGTCGTCACGCCCAAATCTTTCAGGACGACTCCGTCGCTCGTTCTGACGACGCACTGGCCTCGTACTGCCCTACCTTTGTTCTTTGCTTTGGGACACTCGTTCTCGTGAAGAAACTCTCCGTCGCACCAGACGTAAGGAGACTCGATCAAGTCGACGAGGTTTACGCGCTGGCGCACGAGTCTGGAGATGAACGAGTGGCTTTCTTCTTCTTGAACACTCTTGAGTATGTACGAGAGTAGTGACTTTTCAGGGACGTAGCGCCTCACAATGGTGGAAGACACTGCGTCGACTTGATCAAAAAAGGTCTGGGCAGTTTCGGTGTTCCAGAGCTCGATTCTAAAGGCCAGAGCTGCTAGTAAGTAGAACAGCGTGTCCTTTTCACGCATCGGGTCCGCCGACGCGTCGGTGAGTTTGCGTACAAACCAGGGCAAATGTGGCTCCCACAAGAGCCTACTATCCTCTTCCCCTTCCCAGTCGGTCGGCTGGTACTTTTCCAGCACATTACGGAGTATCTGTTGAAAGTCGTGTTCGTCCATTGAAAACCTTGCTTTGTTTTTGTACGAGTAGAAAAGAACAAAAATGCATCTACAAGATCTTCTAGACTCTGTACAGAACGACGACAGTCTAGAGGCCCTTTCTCGGGTTCGCGACGCCCTCGCTGCCGAACCACAGACCACCCAGACCGATGTCGATGCGCTGTGGGCAGTCCTACGCAAGCGTGTTGAACAAGTGATCCCTCCCGGGTCTCTCGTAGACTACTACCTGAGTCTCCCGCCTGGTGACAGTTTTCTCAAAAAGGTACTAGAGTTTCGCGTCACGTTTGGTCTGTTGGACGCCGACAAGGTGTTCTGCGTGGACCGGTTCGTACCGGCTCAAGAGTGTCCCGGTGGTGCAAACCCCAAGAGGGGAGTTGTAGGCAGGTGTCGTCTGAAACTGCACGACGGGACGGTGCTGTCCGACCTTGGTACAACCGACAGAAAGACATGCCGCCGCGCGGAGAACGACTTGGCAAGGACCGACTTTGAGTTGGACGACTTTTTTCGCAAAGGAATCACCTTTCGACGTGTTGCCTACGAGGTACTCGAGTACACCTCCACCCTCCGCTTTATCATGCGGGTCACGAGGACGATCCTCCAATTAAACATACTGGACGCTTCGTTGTCATGGTTGCGTGACGTAGGAGGCGCTCAGTCCGTGCAGGTGATGGTCAAGACACTTTTCAACGCTTCGCGCGTCGTGTTGGACGTACTGGTATCCCACGAGAAGGTACTGGAAGCCTTTGTGGACGGGGATGTCGACGTGGAAGTGGACTTGCACCTAGTGGGCAAGCTCGTACACGCCTTGTGTTTGACGGTGGAAACCGCCTTGCGGACCTTCCAAACGACCAGCAGGGGCAAGCCGGTGAACGTACTACGAGTGCTCCACTTGCTGGTGGTCGACGTGCTCCCTCGTGCGGTCCCTATCGATCACATGTTGAGGGTACTCGGCACCGATATCGGTGGTCTAGACAGAGCCTTTACCGTGGCAGACGCGTGGAGGCACGACTTTTTCGCCTATGTAAATCACGCCGAACTGTTTGTAGAGAGGTGGGGATTCACACTGAAAAGCACCTTTCTGACGGCACAGCAGAACCCTTTGGTTAGTGGAGCGCTCGTGGAAAAGGTCCTTGGGGTACTAGGTCTGAAAAACAGCGACGTCCATGACGTGAGCAGGGTGAGTTTGGTGGAGACGGATGCTGGTCAATTAGACATTACCAGACCTTCCTATTCTGTCCTCTTGAAGAAGCTGGCGTTTGTGGTAGACAACGAGTCACTGCTGGAGGGTAATCATGCCTCGTTGTTTGCCGTGCTGTACCAGAAAGTCCCGACCAAGACGCTACTGAACATTACGTTACGGACCTTTGCACAAGAAGAGCGGTACGTAGTGTGCAAGGACAATACCATTCGGCCCTACCACGAGTGTTTGGAGGCAGCTGTAGCTCCTGACAATCCTAACCTATCGCTCGTGCACGTGTTAGAGTACTACCTGCACGCCCTGCAAACCATTCAGAAGGACGTTGGTGACCAGGCAGGCGAGTTGTGCAACGCATCGGTAGACTTTCCAGAGGAGATTGCTTTTGTACAGCGCGTGCTCAAGACTGGCAGGCTGACATTTCAGGATCTGGATCGTGTACTGACAACAGGACACGCCTTGCTGTACTGCGACGCACTGGCCGTGTCGAGCCAACCCGTGGTACAAGAGTTCAGGCTGAGAGTGAGATCCGCCACGGAGCAACTCCGCGAGAGTCTTCAGTCAGTACTACAGCTGACACTCGACACAGTACCCGGTGTCCTGAGGACTTCGACACAAACCGTCATGCAGCTGTTGGGGGTACGCCAAGGAGCGGTGTACGGTCGACCGGGAGTCCTTCACGGGACAGAGGCCGAAGGCTACGTGTGAACGTACTATACGTGGTCAATGATGCCGTGATTCTCGAGACGGATTTGCGTAAGTTCCCAGCATCGAGTGCGTTGCATCCGACCGCCTTTCACTCACGTGCCTTGCCTCGATGTGGCAGGGTCATGGTAGCAAGATCCAACACCTACGTGGGGCTGCTGGTTGAATTGCGATCCCGCTTCTACACCAACCTGATGCTGAGATTCTGTTTGTTGATCCCGCACGCGTTTTGCTGCGCGTCGGTCGTTATCGCACAAGACACGCCTACACTATCACGGATCGACAACCTTGCGTGGCGCATCTTTGCCGGTGTTCTGCTCCTGGTGGATATAATCGCCATGTCTGTCCTATTGGTGCCCTGGTTTAAACATCCCCGCCTGGCGCCACTCCTCCCACAAGCTTGGTAGCTGTTTGTAAAGGGAACGAAAAAAAGAGTTTGCACACTCGTCTCTCCGCTCTCGGTGTTGTTTCACGCACTTCATGCATTTCATGCATTTCATGCATTCATTACGCACTGAAGCTGATCGGTCACACGCTTTACGATCTGCGGGCCTAGTTCTACGCTCCAAAAGGCTAGCATCTGCCGTACGGTTTTGAGGTAGGCTCGTAGCGCCTTGTCATCGGGGACACCCAGGCTACGGGTGTGGCTCATAAAGAGGGGTACAATGGACACACAATGACCGCGGGCAATGGTCAGATCGGCGCTCCGGTAGACATGGCGCAAAAAGGTGGTGACACGGCGCTTTTCGTCCTTGTCCTGGGTAGGCAGGGTCTTTTCGGCATGCTTTTCAAAGGCACGGTCTCCGCACTCGTCCTGGAAATCGGCCGCCATCTGCTGGGCGATGTAGTGCGTATAGGAAGGGCGTCCTCGGACAATGGTGACCCCATCACCGCCCTGTAAAAAGGTGGCGAGGTGATAGCGAGCGAAGCGGTCGGTAAAGGTAATGGCGGTGCGCGTCTGGAAGAAGGTGTCGATCGCGGAGGCTCGAACGCAGAGTAGCCAGTGCTCGATATCCACCTCCTCCCTGAACAAAATGACCTGTCGAGTACCATCGTCCTCGTCGACCTCGGTGTAGGTGTTGAGGGAGAACGCGTTGAGCTTGTCTGGCATGATGGTGGCAAAGGCACTGTAGTCTTGCACGCGGTAGGGCATGACCCGATCACTGGGCTCGCTGAAAATGTACCACCACGCATTTCCTTTCTGACTATCCGCCCGGATCGCTGCCTCTACCCTCTGCCAGGCACGGTAGTAGGCGATAAATTGCTGCTGAGGCTCGTGGGATTGCATCTGAATGAAATGAAGCCTCTTGCCGAACTCGCCAATAATGTCGTTTTTGAACCTTGCCATAATCATCTCGACCGGGAGTCTCATGGCGGGTATGTAATGCACCACCACGACGTAGAGGTTGGCGTGACAGATCTGATCCTTCATGCCCTGGAGGGCACCCGCAAAGAGTGATACATCTTCCTTGGTATGGCACTTGCTCGCCATCACCCAGGCGATCTTGGGAAGGCAGGGCAGGGTAACGACACCAAGAGCTTGCATCGCCTGACGACGGGCCTGATCGTGCACAATCTGGAAAAGGCGGTGGGCTCTCCAATGAGGACCGTACTCGGCGGTCAGGGTAGATCGTCGCGTATCCGAAACAACAATATCGTTCGGGGTGGATCCGACGTGAACGACGTAATAGCCCTGCCGAGCGACGGCCTGGTTCGCCATGATGTCGACACACGTGACACACGTGACACACGTGACACACGTGACACACTGATCAGATGACGCCAGGTAACGATTGATGTACTGCTGGTGGATGGGTAGGCGCTGTATCTGCTCCTTGATAAACCGGTCCTGCTCCTCGTACGCGTGTTCCCTCTCCTGCGAGTCCAGCCCGCAGTGGCACTTCCAGTTCCAAGAGTGGCCGTGGCCCGCACCGAGGCTGTATGTCACCGTAATCTCTTCACCTTTCCTGATGCAGCGATAGGCGTACGTGCAAAGAAAGGTGATTTCTTCCGTCCCGCACCGGACCTTGTCCACGTCGAAGATGGCGTTGGGCGTGCACGAGTGATTGATTTTGGAGGTACACATTCCCAGCATGATGGTCTTGGATTCTAGCGTATGGACAAAGGCGTTGGAGAGGACCTGATCGAGGGGCGACGATGATCGCGGTGCCAGATCGTTCCTTAGTGGAGCGTGGTGCTTGACAATCGCAGAAAGCTCGTCCACGGTGCCAACTACGGCATGCTCCACGAGCAGGAGCGTCCCTGCCTCGATGTTGCACTTGGCAACGACGCGGTGGTGGGTGCTGTCATGGCGGTCCGTGTGGACGTAGGGGTGATGGTAGAGGAGGCACGTGTAGGCGGACTCGGACTTGTGCATGTCGCCTGTATGAACGCGTGTGAACGATGTGAACGATGTGAACGATGTGAACGCGTGTGAACGCGTGTGAACGTGTCAGGGTTCAGGATGGGGACTTCGATCTACACACCCGAGGAGGTTGAGGGGCGCTGGCCGTACAGCCCTGTCCTATCTCATTACAGGTCCAGGAATATCGAGGTCTACCGATTGGGAGAGGCGTTGAGTCATGATGGCTATGATGAGATGGGTCCGGAGGCGAACCTGTACGATATGTACGTCGATCACTCGAGGGGAACCGACTGGTGGCACCGCGAGTATTGGTTTCAGGGTTCCGATACCGAGGGGTATACGTTTGTCAAGTCCGTCAGGAGCACCAGGAGATCGTCGATGAGGGAGTCGTCCGCCCCATGACCATACTCGTTTGACCGACTCACGAGGATCTGTCGGACGAGTCGAGATTCGGTGTGGGCCAGAGACAGGGCCGAAAGAGTGTACTTGAGCAGCGCCAAGAGCTCGGCAATCTCCTCTGGTGTAGACTTGTGATCGGGGAGGAAGGCATACGCCATGAGGTTCTTAATGGCGTAGCGGGTGTAACGGGCTTCGGTGGTGGATGTGTAGCACTCGGTCAAGGGTTCCAAGGTTTCCCGGAGAAGGCTTGTGCTCGTGCTCGTGCTCGTGCTCGTTTCTTCAGTGTCAATGTGGCATTGCAGATAGGCCACAAGAGCATCAAGTCCCGCGATCCTTTCGTCTCGAGGCAGCTTACAAAAACCGATTAACCGTTCCTCTACTTCATCGAGGTGCTCCAGAGAACATTGTTTGGTGACGTATCGAGTAAAATCCTTCCAATCGACGGCGGTGCTCTCTGCGAGCTGGAACGCTTCCGAGGCAGGATCACGGACTGAAAAGTAATCAAGATCGATGCTCACGATCCATCTGGGGTGCACCTCCTGATCGAGTGTGGCGAGGACTTGGGCGGCCTCGGCGGGTCGGGTCGCCACAAAGCGGACACGAACGGCGTCGGCCTTGTCTTCTTCGGGCCACTCTTCGATGCGACTGTAGTGGTGGTACCAGAGGGAACAAAAGTCGGGTGGGAACGTTGCCCCGGGCTCCGGGCTCAGTTTGAGCGGCTGACCTTCTCGAGCCACGGCAAGGGCCGTAAAATCAGCGGGTTTGAGACGCGTCCACCTCGACACCCAGACGAACAGTCGGACTCGAGGGGTGGTGAAGGCCATGGGCAAAAGCCAGGTTCCCGCCTGGGCGCACCGTTCCAGTCTCTTGACGTCTTTTTTGCGATGGACCACGCACTCTCGGGCGAGCGACGGGAGTGACACGCGCGTAAACGTCTGTGTACCGTGGTCGGTCGGTGCCTCGGTCCGTTGTGTTTGCATCAGTTTGTTCAGTTTGTCTAGGCGTTGGGTTGGGGTCGCACCCCACTCATCATGGGAATCAATGTTCAGGAGGGCTACGGTGGACGGTTCGTTGGTGAGGGATCGAAGTGCGTCCGAGAACCAGGCGTGGTGATTCTCTTGTACGATCCAAGCGGAATCAAACATTCCTCAGTGAGTGATTGTGGTCGTGTATATTAACGGACTTTCTTAAAAGTCTTTCGTCCAAGTAACCGAAAATCAACAATGAACCCTGTGCTCCTTAACGTGCTTCTGTCCTGTATTGGTCAGAGAA
>JAIXQT010000163.1 GCA_027485595.1 Pseudomonadota bacterium
GCGACGGGTGTTTCCATATGAAACGGCGATCGCCATCCCGGCCTGTGAGGACACAGGCCCTCCGGGTGGAACGGCGTATTTTTGATTTCGCAACATCTTGAAAATACTGCCGCCTTAGACATGCATCCCACTACCACACACCCCTACGAGTATCCCGCATAATGGATGTATAGCGGACTCCATTTTTTCAACGCAAAATTATGGGGTTATCGGCCAGGGGTGCCGATAGAGATAACGATACAAAAACGCTGTCCAACGAAGACAGCGTCGGCGTGTGTGTGCGAGCCTCGATGGGGAGAGGTCTGGTGAAGAAAGGTTTCCGTTCTATTCAGGTGTGGTGGTCGGCTCTCGGTGGACCGTCTTTTATTCTGTGCGCGCTCGCGCTTCTCGTCTGTTTCACGAACAATTTACTCGCCCAAGGGTTACCGGGCGGCGGCGGCTCAGGCCTTGCCGCCTCAGGAGAGGACGCGGCCCAAAAGCTTCTCCAGGAGAAGGGGGGCAAGAATACCTTCCGCGTTGATCCCCAAAGTGGCTCTGGGGGAGTTTCCAGCGAGAAAGATGTGCTGGAGAACATGAAAAAGCTCTTCGACAAGATCTATCTCCCTCCAAACCAGTCGATGATGCGAAAGCCTGAGCTCGATAAATGGTTTAGTCCGCACTTGCGCGACATAAATGTATCCATGGGTTCTCGGTTTACGGAGGTTAACGGCCCAACGGGTCGTTCTCAAGCGGGTTCGCCTGAAGCATATATCGTGTTGATCTACGGAGGCAGCTGTTCAGGAGCATGTCCGTGGTGTGACTGGCCCGACCAGCATCGCTCCATGTTCTGCTGTGGTATCTCAACGCAGAGTTATCAGAATCTCGTCTTGGACACTAATTTTAAAGCGTGCTGTGTCAAACAGGGAGAGCAAATGTTATCGCGCGAGGATATCGCGTGCTTGCATCCGAATGGCGACGGCTGGGCAGGTCTCTTCGAATATTACTTCCCCACCACCGCGATCGGTTGGGAGTCGCAACGTGGCACCACGATGATCGCGACAAACAAACAGGTCAAGCAGTGCATGGAATCTAGCAAGCAGATGATGGAGAACAGCAACTGGATTACAGCCGCTATTCAAAAGGGCGGGCAAAGCTCCGATGGCAGCATTACCGCCAAGGTAGCGGATTCGATTCAGGGGATCCGGCAAAACCAAAAGGATCCATCGCTGACCTTCACCGATAGCCTCCAGGGGGGAGGGCTCACCATGCGAGTGAACTTCGCTCACATGGATCCGCAGGAGCGCAAAGCGCTCGCGAAGCAATACTGCATGCACGAAGAGCAATTCATGAAGTTGATGGACCCCCAATACGACACCAAGCAGATAGGGGGCGGAAGTTCCTTGGCGGCGCTCCAGGCCCTTCCGATCTGGGCAAACTACTGCCCGCAAGCCGTTCAGCTCATGACTAACCCGAATGAAACAAATCGTGTGGTGAACACAGACGGGACCAAGACCAATTTCGTGCAGGGGATGTCTGTGTATCAAAGCGATCCACTCTATTGCCAAAAGATGAACGCCAAGGCGAATCCGGTCGGCGGTGAATTTCTCAAAGAGGGTGTGTTGAAGAACCAGGGCTCGGGGATGTTCTCAGAGCAGAGTGTAGGATACACCTGTCGTACCGGATCGATGCAGGAGGGAGGCTTCTCAACACGGATGGTTCCGGTCACGCTCTACTCAACCGCTAAGATCGACCCCCGCACACTTGATCACGCTATCCCATTCCTACACGCCGGCGGCTACTACCAGGGCCAGATGTCCAATGGGGTACAAAGTATCTACAAGCGATTTGAGCCGATACCATACTCCCAAACCTTTAATCTCTTCAGCGGAAAACCGTGGAAGGGTGGGGGACCGAATGAGCGGGGAGACTTCTGTCAGAGTTACGAGGGAAATGATTACCAAGGTAAAAATCAGCCCGACCAACTCTACATCAGTGATGTGAATCATAAGCCCTTCACCCAGGAGCAGGTTCAGGAATTTAAGAAGTACGACCGTGAGTGGGCCGACAAGCAGCAGGAGAACTTTCATAACCGAAATTTCAACGAGAGCGTGTTGAACTATGGAGCGGCGTTTAGAATCTTCGCGACATGTCCGGCTGGGTATGTTCGCTGGAGGGGTGGGCACGCTGAGGAATCTCAGGAAGCATGCGGAGAGGAGAACTTCGGCGGAATTACGCCGGGAGCCTTTTAGGGTTCAACGATAGAGCGATTTGGAAAGGTAGTTCGGGTGGCAAGGTTTGCGAGAAGGGGAGGGGGATCGTTGGTTGTGGCGTTGAATATCGCCGTGACCGTCACTATGTCTCACGCCCAACCGCAAGTCCCGGGAGCGTTTTACGAAAAGGACTACGCGGTGGCGCCGCGCGTTGGAGGGGGCGAGATGCCCGCGGCCCAGCTTTATACGCCGATACCGCGTGGTGTGACACCTGTACAAGGTGGTGCGCATACTCCGGCCCAGCGCACTGGGACCGCACCAAACGCGAAGGGGGTGCCCACAAGCGCACAACCTAC
This sequence comes from Pseudomonadota bacterium, assembly GCA_027485595.1. Classification (GTDB taxonomy): domain Bacteria; phylum Bdellovibrionota_C; class UBA2361; order UBA2361; family OMII01; genus OMII01. The sequence goes on from JAIXQT010000163.1 coordinate 2,546, forward strand.
GCCGTATCGAATGAGTGTCCGGCTCTATGTTGCATCGCACGATAAGAGACACTTTGAGCAGGTGATGAGGAAGGTGTTTAGCCTTAATGCGCACAATCGAAGTATGCGCGTAACTGAGGTGTACCACATCGGCGATGAACGGAACGTTTCAGCGGCGATTAAGGATGACGCGCTCGCCCAAAAGATATACATCGGCCCGCTCTACCACCCTCCAATGGATCTCAATGTTGAGTCGTCCCCCACATGGGTTTTGCGAGACGCCCTCACTAAGAGCGTCCACACTGTAGAGGGGATCCTCGATATCGACAAATGTGTTACCGCAAAGGGCGAGTATCGGCCCCCGGAACGGTCGATGTTTGAAGCTCCCGCGACCCCAACTATCGGCGTGAAGGGGTTCTGAGTATGAGCAGGACTAGAAGCCATCTCAAAAATACCATGCAGGCGAGGCTCTGCGAGCTAGGAGAGCGCGAGAATGCAGGGAGAAAACGCGCGCAGGTGTATCCGCTGCGATACAGCGAGCACGTTTTCTCC
>JAIXQT010000126.1 GCA_027485595.1 Pseudomonadota bacterium
CCTCCCGAGGTCGTTGGGGTCTCTGGCGATATCGTTCCACCTCCACCAGAGAGCACCTCGGAGTCTCGCGGGGTGGGGTTCTTTGAGCGGGCACTCTTCGCGTCGTTGTTACGAGAGCCATGGGTCGGCGCAGCGTCCCTCGTCGTTAGTATAGGCGCGGCATGCGGCGTGTGGTTGCTCCGGCGACGCCCCAAACGTACCGCGAGATTTGAACTTCCGAAGGAATTAGACTTTGAGGGGTAACACTATGCGAGAGCACGAACTTTCACGTATCGCGATGGCATGTTTTGTGGAGGGGATAGATCCATCAACCTTGGCGATCGCTCCTGGGCATCTGGCGCTCGTTGAAAAGATCCTTGCTGGATGTGGAGCGGATTCGGGCACCGACGACTACTATCGATGCCTCAACGCGTTGTCGTCGGAATCGCAGCAGGACGCCCAATGACTGCCTATCGGTTTCAGATTCATAATAGAGACGCGCTACGTTCGGAGCGCACCCTCGTGCCGTTCGCGCGGTATATCTCCCGACTGCTTACCTCGAGCGGAGTCGTTCGTGAACTCTGCCATGACTCAACGCCACCGGATGATGGATGGCTCGTCTTTCAGGGAAGCGCGGGAAGTGGATTCGGGGTGAGGTTCGATTATGAGGGAGGGCCTCTTTCACCTCTGCAACGATCCCTTGAACTAGTGAGGTGCGCGCATGCGCTCGTGAAGGGCTTTGGTGGCCCCCGATCGTTTCCCTGCACCCTGTCACTTCGCGCTACCCTGCCCGAGTCGTGGCGGGTGCTGAAGGTGGTGGGGGTGGTGAACACGATCTGGTGTGGATCATCGATACCCGCTCTTGAGCCACCAGCTCGGGGTGTCGGTGAGGTCCGGGACCCGAAGGTGCGAACGAAACTGTTCGCGCTCCTGCCGGGCGTTAGTGAAGTGAGAGCTGGGGAGCGCGTTGAGCTTGAGAAATTGCTCCTTCAGTTACCGGAGGTAGGCATTGTTGGGTGTGGTTATATGAGGGGAGGAGATATGACGATTGAGGTGGAGGAGCGCGGCGATGCATGTGAGCAACGGGTTCCCGGGGTGCGGTTGGATCTCGGTGAGATAGAGGTGCGGCTCTCGGATCTCGTGTCTCTGAGGCCTGGCGCTGTGCTTGACCTGGGAGGCGCCACGCTGGAGCGGTGCTTTGTGCGGCTTGGATCGACCATCCTCGCCGAGGGGAGATTCTCTACGTGTGATGGAAAGCTAACGTTGACGATAGAGACGGTCATGTAGTGCTGCTTTCACTCCTTTTTCACCGATCAATTTTTGTGATCGGATGCCTCCGTACGCAACGCCTAGCGCATATTCGCGATAGAGAGGGGGTCAACTTTTATGGAGAGATATATGTCAAGTCTTCACGCTATTCGTTCAGCCTCTGATGGATCCATTGGGGTTTCGGTCGGGGAATCTCCCTTGATGCGCGCCGCTCCGGAACCTCGCAATTCTTTGGGGTCGTGGGTCACCACCGCGGGGAGCGCGGTAACGTCGACGGCGTCTGCGCTTACCGGTCTCGGGGCTTCGGTGATTGATGGCGCAAGCATCACCAATTTACTCAACCAACAGATCCAGATTCAACAGATTATGCAAACTGTATCGATGGCGTCGAACGTAGCGCGTTCTCAGCATGAGACTGAGATGGCTCCGATTCGGAATATGCGTGTCGGATAATCGCATGATGATACGGGGGACGAGATGACACACGCGGTGAGTTCCTCAATCCGAGAGATGGTCGTTCCGATCGGGTTGCTGCTTGTTGTTGGGTGCATGATCGTCCCCCTTCCGCCCCTTCTCCTTGATATCTTGTTGTGCGCGAATTTGCTCTTCGCGCTCCTGCTTGTGATAGCGGCGCTCCACATCCGCGAGCCGCTGCGAATCGCGACCTTACCCTCGTTGTTGTTGATAGCGACCCTCGTCCGTCTTTCCCTTAATCTCGCCACCACTCGAGCGGTGTTGAGTACGGGCCACGCGGGAGACGCCGTGGAGGCGTTTGGGTCTGTGGTGATCCAGGGAAGTCTCGTCGTTGGGTTCGTGCTTTTTCTCCTGATAACCCTGATTCAATTTATCGTAGTTGCTAAGGGCGCGGAGCGAGTCGCTGAGGTCTCCGCAAGGTTTACCCTCGACGCGCTGCCTGGAAAGCAGATGGCTATCGACGCCGAGATTCGTGGTGGCCTCCTTGATCCGGAGGGGGCTCGCAAAAAAAGGGCGGAGGTTCAGAGTGAGTCACGTTTTTACGGCGCTCTCGACGGCGCGATGAAGTTCGTGAAAGGGGACGCGATTGCCGGACTGGTGATGACCTTTGTGAATATCTGCGGAGGTCTTCTGGTTGGAGTGCTCATCCACAACCTTGACCTCGATGTGGCGCTTCATCGATACACGCTCCTGACCATCGGCGACGGCCTCCTGTCGCAAATCCCATCACTGTTAAACTCAGTCGCGGCGGGTCTCGTTGTGACCCGTGTGCAGGTGCAGGATTCGTCATCACTCTCCGGCGACCTGATCGCCCAGGTTGGTGAGTTTCGCGCAGCGCGGGCCTTCGTGGCGTTCGCCTCGTTTGCGCTTGGGTGCGTTCCGGGTATGCCTCATATCCCACTCCTCGGTGTAGCGGTGGTGTTGGCTCTGACCTTAGTGAGGGGGAGTGTGCGCACGGAGGTAGATGAGGGATGCGAGACCTTACGGGAGTTCGAGCCAACGCTCTCTCCAACCTTGCAGATCGAGGTGAGTAGAGAGTGGTTCGGCAAGATGCCTCCCTTGCCCCGCCTAGCGGAGGAGTTGGAGGGGCTGCGGAGATATGCCTTCGCCACGTGGGGTATCGTTTTGCAACGGCCAGGGATCTCCGTGTGGGAGGCTCCTCGTGGCGCCTATCGAATACTTCTCCGCGGCATGGAGGTCATACGTGACACTGAAGGACCGGTCGCTCGAGAGTGGGAGCAGCTCGTCATCGACGCACGATTAGGTATCGATCAGCACAAGGATACCTTGGTTGACGATGGTATGACCCGTCGCGCCCTCGATTACGTGGAGAAGAATGTACCAGACCTCGTGGTTGGAGTTGTGCCCGCGATCATTTCGTTAACGCAACTCACAACGTTGCTGCGCGCGTTGTTGCGTGAGGGGGTCACGATCCGACACCTCGATGTAATCCTGC
>JAIXQT010000007.1 GCA_027485595.1 Pseudomonadota bacterium
CCCGTTTCGTTTTCCGCTCGGCGCTTTGGCCCAGGGGCCTTGCCCCTCTCGCCGCTGATCGCGGCTTCACCCCGCGCCGGTTTCCGCTCGGCGCTTTGGCCCAGGGGCCTTGCCCCTCTCGACGCTGATCGCGGCTTCACCCCGTTTCGTTTTCCGCTCGGCGCTTTGGCCCAGGGGCCTTGCCCCTCTCGCCGCTGATCGCGGCTTCACCCCGCGTCGGTTTCCGCTCAGCGCTCGCGCCCAGGGGCTGCGCCCCTTTCGCCGCTGATCGCGGCTTCACCCCGCGCCGGTTTCCGCTCGGCGCTCGCGCCCAGGGGGTTTGCCCCTCTCGCCGCTGAGCGCTGCGGCCACTTCAGGTGACGGATTACCCCACGTCCTTGCCCTGATCTGAGCGAACTTTTACCGCCTCCCACACCTTGGCGTATTTGAGAAATACTGAGATAGCTTCAATCACTGCTACGATAAAACCGGCAGTGCCTTCTCGATATCCTTTGCGTGTCACGTAGAATTTAAAGAATCTCGCCAGAGGCCGAAGTGTAATCGCCATCAGAGATGGTCGGACGCCTCGATTGAGAAGGGTGTGTGTTGCGTTCGATGACAGAGTGTTCATCCGTCGCATGTAGTCGGTGAGGTCGGTGAAGGAATAGTGATGAAGCTCTGATGCGCAACGTGCGGTCGCTCCAGTTACCGAGGCCTTCTCGTGCGGGTCCTGTCCTCCCCAGGTTGTGGCGGACCTACGACAGAGCCGAAGCCGATATTCTGGGTGCCATCCACCCTTTCGCCACCATCGCTCGAGAAAGAAGACGACTCGATTAAGAAGGTATCCATTAACGGTGGGTCGGAGCCCTTTTCGGTCGTCCGCGAGAATATTCAAGATCTCCGCCTTCAGCTCCGGAGAGACCTCCTCGTCAGCGTCTACATTGAGAACCCAGTCAGAGGAACACTGTTCAAGCGCAAATCGTTTCTGCTTCACGTAGCCTTGCCAGTCTTTATGGGTAATCTTCTTGGTGAATTCCCGGCAAATCTCAAGGGTCTTATCTGTGGAGCCTGAGTCGACGATGATAATTTCGTCGCACCACGCAACGCTCTCCAGGCACCGGCGGATCTGTCGCTCTTCGTTGCAGCAGACAATGAAGGCGGAGATGGTGGAGCGCGAGGTTTCGTTCATGTCGGCTATTCAGAATGATCGCCCTCAAAAAGGCAAGGGAGGAGCCGATCTTTGATTGAGAGCGGCTCCATGGGTAGAGTTGTCTCGACACCACATAACTAGACGTAGTATAGGGATATCTTCCGCTAGCAGGGTGGTGAAAAATGATTTCCTGCTGCGCATTTCGATAGTTTGACTGCAACTTCGTTGGAGACGCCGAAAAAATCCTCAGCGTATCACAGTGCATACGCCTCCGGTTTTTTCGTCGACTCCGCCTCGTTTCGTCAAAACTCTCAAAATGCTCTCAACGGAACCATTTTTCACCACCCTGCTACTTTCTCGGAGAGGCCCTATGAACATCCTTGGAATCTCAGCGTTCTACCACGATAGCGCGGCATGTCTCGTAACAGACGGAAAGATCGTCGCCGCGGCTCAAGAGGAGAGGTTCACTCGCAAGAAGCACGATCCTGAATTTCCAAAGAACGCCGCAGAGTATTGCCTCAAGTCTCAAGGGCTCTCCATCGATGATGTCGACTATGTTGCGTTCTACGATAAGCCGTTGTTGAAGTTCGAGCGTCTCCTTGAGACCTATCTCGCTACAGCGCCGCAGGGGTTTACGTCGTATGCTCGAGCTCTGCCGATGTGGCTCAAGCACAAGCTATGGATCCCGGATACCATAAAGAGTGAGCTGGGCTACAAAGGGGAGGTCCTTTTTACCGAGCACCATCAGAGCCATGCTGGCTCGGCGTTCTATCCATCTCCTTATCAGAACGCCGCGATATTGACGATTGATGGTGTTGGGGAGTGGACCACGAATAGCCTTGGAGTAGGTGAGGGGAACAAGTTCAAGATAATTCGAGAGATCAAGTTTCCGCACTCCATCGGCTTGCTCTACTCGGCGTTCACCTACTTCACTGGCTTTAAGGTAAATTCGGGCGAATACAAAGTGATGGGTCTTGCGCCCTACGGAGAGCCTAAGTACGCGCAGAAGATCTACGACAATCTGATCGATCTCAAAGAGGATGGCTCGTACCACCTGAATCTCAAATACTTTAACTACATGCAGGGCTTGAGCATGACAAATGATGGCTTTAACGCGCTCTTTGATGGGCCGCGTCGTAAGCCTGAGAGCCCTCTCACGCAGCGTGAGATGGATTTGGCCGCGTCGATCCAGGCCGTGGTTGAAGAGTGTATGATGAGACAGGCTCTCTTTCTCCACAGAGAGACCGGCTTGGAAAACCTCTGTATGGCGGGCGGTGTCGCCCTTAACTGCGTTGGAAACGGTAAGCTTCTTCGCAACGGTCCATTTAAGAATATCTGGATACAACCCGCCGCAGGGGATGCCGGTGGCGCGCTCGGAGCCGCGCTCTGCACATGGTACGGCTACCTCGATAAGCCTCGCCTCACGAATGAAAAGACGGACTCGCAGGGCCAATCGCTGCTTGGTCCAGAATTCTCCGACGAGCAAACGATCTCCCAGCTTTCGCAGTTTGGCGCTGTGTATCGGCGAGTCTCCGGCGATGAGCTGTTTAACGTGACCGCGGATCTCCTCGCCCAGGAGAAGGTGATCGGTTGGTTCCAGGGGCGGATGGAGTTTGGCCCTCGGGCGTTAGGCAATCGTAGCATTATCGGCGATCCACGCTCTAAGAGCATGCAGGCCACGATGAATGTAAAGATTAAGTTCAGAGAGTCGTTTCGACCGTTCGCGCCGGCGGTGTTGCGTGAGGATGTCGCATCCTATTTCGACCTCGACTATGACTCTCCCTACATGTTGTTAGTGGCGCCGGTCAGAGAGGAGCGGCGACTACCGATGTCCGCTGATCAGGAGAAGCTTTTCGGTATCGCGAAACTGAATGTGGCTAAATCAGACCTTCCAGCGATTACCCACGTCGACTATTCGGCTCGAATTCAGACCGTTGAGGGCACAACACACCCGAAATTCTACAAGTTATTGTCGGCATTTAAGCGGCGCACGGGGTGTTCCGTCTTGGTCAATACTAGCTTTAACGTCCGAGGAGAGCCTATAGTGGCTACGCCAGCCGACGCCTACGCGTGCTTCATGAGAACTGACATGGATGCGCTCGTTGTCGGTGATGTCGTCATGTTGAAAGAGGAACAACCAAAATGGCAGGAGCGAGAGGATTGGGTAACGAAATTCGAACTGGATTAGAGGAGCCGCTCGTGTCCATGACCGTCGCCAATAATGACCGTGCAGTTGACGTGCTCGATTCCCAATGGATGGGCAAGCCCGTTCGTACGCACGTTCGAGAGTTCGCTGTTCTGTTTGCGATCATCTTTACGGGAATCGCTTCTTTCAAAACCTATCGCTACGGCGTGTCCACACAGTCTCTCGCGTGGGCACTCAGTGGAATCGTTATCGGCATCCTCGGATATCGAGCGCCGCGACTCCTTCATCCATTGTGGAAGGGATGGATGAAGTTGGCTCACTATCTCTCGCTCGTGATGACGTTCGTAATCATGTCTCTCACGTGGACGATAGGCTTTGTTCCGATGGCGATGCTTCTGAAAGTTTTGCGCATCAAAACTATGGATCTCTCCTACAAGTCTGGGGCCACCACCTATTGGGAAACCAGAGATCCGAAGTTCGACGATTTCAAGCGACTCGAGCAGCAGTTTTAGTCGGAAAGCTCACTGTACATTGATTCCCATCCACTTAGGGAAGCGAGGCAAAACCTGCTAGTAGTTCAATTGTGCACGCCGACACGTGAACTTGCGCGTGCTCGTAAACGTCAACGTACCCGAGAACGTTGGTATTTTTATTCCGGGTACGTTCACGTTCACGTTTACGTGGGGCTTTGCCTCGCTTCCTTAGGTACAAGCCTTTCTGTTGGAGAGCTGATACCGCTCTACACGGAGCGATGATCCCCTTGATATTCCGGCAAGAATTCCCCGCGTAACTCCATGAAATGTAAGCGCCTTGTTTTCCTCTTTAGGAAAGAGAAGGTGGAGCCGAATTATATCTCACCGGGACGTTGTAGATGTGAGAGTCACGGTCGAGGTGGTGAGGGATAACCACTTTTACATCGGGTGTTGTGAAGCCCCTTACAGGCAAGGACGCCATGAAAACAGTACTGCTGATTGATGATAATCAAGATTATCTTGATTCTGTTCGCTGTATCCTTGAACGGGAGGGGCTTGAAGTTTTCGAGTCAGACTGTCCTGACTCCGCTTTTCGACTCTTACGTTCAATTGAACCACCGGATCTCATAATGTGTGATCTGCACATGCCATTCATGTGCGGTCCCAAAGCCGACCAATTCAAAACCTCCTTTGAGGTTGGAATGAAGACGGCGCAAGAGCTCTCGTGGGTGTACCCTGAAACTCCGGTCGTGGCGCTTACAGCCTTGATGGACGCGGATCTTGCAAAGGTCCGAAGCTTTCTGAACCCGATACCAGCTTTTACTAAGCCGTATCAAACTGGAGAGCTTCTTGACCTTGTAAGGACCTATCTTTCGACTAAGGAGTGGGGCGGGGTGCAATAATTTCCGTTGTGCAGGTTAGAGAGCGCTCGCGAGAAGTCTCATGTAGTCATCTCGAGATATCTCGCGGGCGCCAAAACCTTCTGAAAAGGGGGTAAGGACCTGACAGTCAAACCAGGAGATCTCCTGACTTCTCAGGTATTCCACCATCGCACACATCGCGAACTTTGAAGCCTCTGGTATCCTAAAGAAGCTTGATTCCGCGGCAAAGAAACGCCCTATCTGAATCCCATAGAGCCCTCCAACTAACTCGCCATCAAGGTAGCTTTCAAAGGAGTGGGTAAAACCCATGGTGTGAAGCTTGGAGTACGCGGTCACCATCTCGTGGGTGATCCAGGTCCCATCCTGTTCTCCGCGATTCTTGAGCTCGGCGCATTGAAGAATGACCTTTCGAAAATCTTTGTCTCTCGCGGTCGCAAACAGAGACCGCTTGAGAGAGCGTCGAAGTCGCCGTGAGATATGGAACTCGTCAAGAAAGATAACCGCCCGTTCAGGGGGAGCGAACCATGCGAGTGTGTCGTCGTCCAGGGGCCACGGAAAGATGCCGCTCTGATACGCAAGGATAACGGACTCAGGCTCAAGATCTCCCCCGATCGCAAGGAGCCCATGCTCATCCGCGCTCTCTACAGGGGGGAAGCGGGTAATGACCATCGTTGGTGCCTTTGTGGTGATATGGCGAGGGCGAGCATACGTACCAGCACGGTGTCATGTTTCTCTTCGAAAGTCATGCCTATCCTCAGAGTGCTGCGGGTTATGAACAGCTTCGTGACTCGAAAGAGGTGGCACGGGGGGAAGGAGGTCCCTTTGCGCCATAGGGCCGAATGTGCACTTGCACAATCGGCGTTTGATTTTACGGTCCTTTGTGAGCCGTGTGTTGGCCTGTGTTCACGCTCCACGTGGCTACGTCTGGTAACGAGTTCGAGGGTAACGGCTTATGAGGCCCCGCCTCGGGGGTATCCGAAGCCAGTTTTGAGTTGTGCCCGCCGAGAAATCTGCCGACACTAGATGCACGTCTAGGGTGTTGGTGTCCGTTCGGGAACCAGCGTGCCAGGCATCTCCGAGGACTCCTCAACGTATACGTGGATTGCATGGCCAAGTCCCGCATAGATCATGCCTCAGATACCGCCGTCGCTGAAGATGTGCGCACGAAGGCACCTAAGCTTTACAAAGTTGTTATCCTCAACGACGACTTCACATCAATGGAGTTCGTCGTTCACATCCTGGAGACAGTTTTCATGAAGAGTCCCTCAGAGGCGGTGCAGATCATGTTACACGTTCATAAGTCTGGTAGAGGTGTTGCGGGAATCTTCACGAAACAGATCGCAGAGGCTAAGATCGAAATCGTTCATCAGCAGGCCAAGAACGAGGGGTTTCCGCTTCGCTGTGTGTTGGAGGAGGAATGATGTTTAGCACGGAACTTGGACTAACGTTAGAGGCTGCGTTTAGGGAGGCGTCATCTCGTCGACACGCGTTCTTTTGCCTTGAGCATCTTCTGTACGCGCTTTCATTTGATGAACAGGTGGTGGAGATCCTCAACCATTGTGGGGCTGATCTATCTCTGCTCCGCAAAGATCTGGAGGGCTTCTTTGATAAGCACGTTGAGGTTATCCCGGTCCGAGGCTCAAAAGTTCCCGCTGTAGAGCCAGCGCAAACTCCAGCCGTGCAGCGCGTTTTGCAGCGGGCTATTATGCACGTCCGAGCCACTCAAAAAGATGTTATCACGCCGACAGAGGTGCTCGTTGCGCTCTTCTCGGAGGAGGATTCCCATGCGGTTTTTTACCTGGCGAAGCAGGGGATCGGGCGCCTGGATATTTTGAACTTTATCGCGCACGGTATCTCAAAAACCTCGATATCCGAGGACGAGATCCTCTCCGACAGGGGGGAGGATGGCGAGGATGAAGCCGCTTCGCCGCGATCCGGTCGTTCCGCTCTCGACCAATTTTCCGAGAATCTCACTGAAAAAGCGAGGCTCGGCAAGCTTGATCCAGTGATCGGTCGAGAGGAAGAGATCTCTCGCGCTATCAAGATACTGTGTCGTCGACAGAAAAATAACCCGCTCTTTCTCGGTGAGCCTGGGGTAGGTAAAACGGCGATGGCGCACGCTATCGCGCAACGCATCGCCTCTGGAGATGTTCCCGCTCACCTTGAGGGGGCTGACGTGTTTCTCCTCAATATGGGAGCGATGGTAGCTGGTACGAAGTTCCGCGGAGAGTTCGAGGAGCGCATCCGCCGGGTGCTTGATGAGTTGAAGAATCGCCCGAAAGCTATTCTCTTTATCGACGAGATACACACCATCGTTGGAGCCGGCGCGACCGGTAATGGATCGCTTGATGCGGCCAATCTTTTAAAGCCAGCCCTCGCCTCGGGCGAGATCCGATGCATGGGAAGCACGACCCACTCCGATTACAAGAAGAATATCGAGCGGGATTCAGCCTTGAGCCGGCGATTCTCGACCGTGGACCTCCCTGAGCCCACCGTTGATGAAACCGTTAAGATCCTTGACGGCCTCAGGTCCAAGTTCGAGAGCTTTCACCAAGCGACTTTCACTCCAGAGGCTCTCCGGTCGGCGGCTGAGCTGTCAGCGAAATACATCAACGATAGATTTCTGCCTGATAAGGCGATTGATGTGATCGACGAGGCTGGGGCAGCTAACGCGCTCCTCCCAAAAAACAAGCGTAAAAAAACTATTACCGAGGAGCAGGTTGAGAAAGTAGTCGCCTCTATCGCGCGTGTTCCGATCACGAGTGTTAGCTCGTCCGATGAGAAACTACTTCGCAATCTTGAGAAGAACCTCAAGAAAGTTGTCTTTGGACAGAACTCCGCGGTTGAGGCGGTTACCCGCGCGATTAAGCGAAGCAGAGCGAGCCTTCAAAGTGAGGCGAAACCGATCGGAAGCTTTCTCTTCGCCGGGCCAACCGGCGTCGGAAAGACTGAGCTGGCCAAAGCGCTTGCGAAAGAGATGGGGGTCAACTTCCACCGCTTCGATATGAGCGAGTTCAGCGATAAGCACCTTGTGGCTCGGTTCACGGGCGCCCCTCCAGGATACGTTGGATATGAGGAAGGTGGACTGCTCGTGGATGTCGTTAAGAAACATCCTTATTCTGTCATCCTGTTCGATGAGATCGAGAAAGCACACCCCGACATCTTTAATGTATTTCTCCAGATTATGGACAACGCCTCCATCACGGACTCGCAGGGGCGCAAAGCTGACTTTAGAAATGTTGTGGTTATCTTCACCACCAATGCTGGTTCGGAGAAGGCTGCTTCACTCGGTTTCGGCAGCTCGCAGCAAAACTCCTTCCGCGACACCGCGATAAAGAGTCTTTTTAAGCCAGAGTTTAGGAATAGGCTTGATGAGACGGTTTTCTTTAGCCCATTACCACTTGAAGTCATCCTGCAAGTTGTTCATAAATTTGTGAGGGAGCTGGAGGAGCAGCTCTCCACCCGAAAGGTGACGTTGAGTGTAGCTGACGAGGCGTGCGCCTGGTTCGCCTCCAGAGGGTTTGACGCGGTCTTCGGTGCCCGCCCGATGTCTCGGCTCATCCAACGGGAACTCAAGAATAAGCTCGCCGACGAGATCCTGTTTGGTGCTTTGAAGGGAGGGGGCGTCGTTCGAATCGGCTTGAAGGACGACGCACTTACCTTTGAAATGGAGCAGGAACAGACGGTGTGACGGGCCCTCATACCCTGCTCCTTCCGCAGGCGGCGAGCTGAGGCCCTACAGAGAGGCGGGTTCTCAGGAAAATACTGAGGGTATTCGGGGATATATGACATTCTTATGTGGTCCGACTCCCCTGACCCTCACACGAAGCTCTTGGTGAGACACGTCAGCGCGCGGCTACGCTCCTCCTGAGTTAGGGGGTGCATCTAACGAGATACCGACTCCTTCGGGGAGGCTGCCTAGCAGGGCGGTGGGACTACACAAGCGCTACCGCGGAGACTACGATGACAACGGTAAAAGAGACACATGGTGAGCTGCAAGCCGCTCTGGAAGAGTTCGCCTCATCTCCCCGATTTAATTTTTTAAAAACGATCCAGGTCGGCCCCTTGCTTGGTGACGACGCCTCTACCCTTGGGCCCCTCGCTGAGATCACATTCGAGCAACTTGTCGCCTCAGCTGATCAGCAGTTCTCCGCCCTACGAGCCTTAGACGACTCTCAAGAGAGACTGCTCATCACGGTGCTTCACGCACTCGCTGAGGGAGAAGGTGCCGAATCGCCTGATGGTGGTGTTGAGAGTGTGGGCGAAGTGGACGCTGCCGCCTCGGAGGAGCCCAGTGAGACTACCTTTAATAGCGTCCAATGCGAACTTGAGTTGCGGGATAGGGTGGTGCATCTCAAGGCGCATCCCGAACTCGCCCGAGTCGCTCATGTAACACTCGGAACGTTTTGGAGCGCTGAATCGCCTCGAGCTCCCTTTGAGGAGTCGCTCACCATTCGGCAGTTTCTGTCCCTTGATCTCGGAGTTCTCGCGAAGAAACGCTCGATGACAAGCCTGCGTATGCGCGCCTTGGCGCGAGCTCTTGAGGGGGCGACGCGGTACTTAGAGGGGGTGGATGAGAGCCCTTCGATCGAGGCCGTTGCCCCTGTTCAAACTCGGTGCTCGGATCCGGTTCGTGAACCCGCAGCCCGCCACAAATGGTACGGATATGCTGGCGCAAGCTCGCCGATTGAAATGGCGCTCATAGAGTGTGTCGTTCATGCAAGCTCTGATGCTGAGCGGGACGGGATGACGGTTTTCGGAGCGCTCCATCACTTTTGCTCGGTTTTCACGGCAGCAGACTTTCTACGTATCATGGGCGGTGGGCCGTTACCCGTTCCAGCGCAGCGTAAGCTCACAGCATGGGCAAACTCCGGAGCCTTGCGTGAGGTTATCCCTTCGATACGGATGGCTCTCCAGGGACCCGGAACTCACATCTCCCGAATTGCGCGACTCCTGCAAGGACATAACCCTTCGGGCGCTGTCTTCTCTATCGCTGGGACACTTATCGCTCGAGGCCTTGGTGCTTCTCAGGTCTGTGTCGGTGGCGCCGTCTGTCCCGATGTATGGACCTGTAACCCGGGCCTTATCACCCTTATAGCGCGACAGATGCAGGTGGAGAGGAAGCAGTCCTGGGCAACTACCTTGTCCACGTATTGCCCTGAGATGGACCCATTTTTGCAGAGTTGGTTACACGGGGTCTCTTCGCCGACAAAAACGGCAAAAAAGAGCCACAGACGGCGTTAGGTACTCACCCCTGCGGCAGGTTCTGCCGCTTTATACGTGGGTGAGGGTGGTCTTCCAAGGATGGTCGCTCAGCACAGGAGTATTCCTTAGGGGAACGGCATGGCAGCACTTAGCTTTTCTGGTATAGCGTCCGGCATCGACTCACAGTCGATTATCGACTCCTCGGTCGCCACCGCGCGGCTCGCCCGCGTTACCCCTAATAAGAAAAAAGTTGGCGAGCTTGAGGAGACCAACACCGCCCTTGAAACGTTAGGACAGAAACTTACCTCTCTACGCAGCACGCTCCAACAATTCACCTCGCTGACCGGTGGTGGCGTCAGTAAGACCGGTTCGAGTAATAAAGAGTCCGTTGTGGGGGCGACCGCTACGAACGCGGCTGCGAATGGAAGCTATGACGTAACCGTAACGACCTTGGCGAAGAATCACACCTACAGCTTCGATCAAACGTTCTCGTCAGGCTCAAGCGCCCTCCAAAGTTCGCTCACCGGCGCTGAGTCGGCGTCCGATCGCACTGTGACCTTCACGGTGGGAACCGGAAGCAATCAGGAGACCGTGAATGTTGTAGTAGCCGATGGCTCGTATAGCGTGACCCAGTTCGTCACCGACTTCAACGCGGCGTCCTCGAAAGCCGAGGCATCGCTCGTCAACGTCGGGACAGAGAGTAGCCCTTCATACAAGATTGTTATCTCTGGAATCTATGAGGGCACTGAGAAGGGAACGATTGCGCGCGCAGCTCTTGGCGCGTCCGTCACGAATCTCACATCGTATTCAGAGTCCGCCGCAGCGAACGCGTCGATATCGATTAGTGGTATCGGAAGCATTACGCGAAGCACAAACTCGATTGCAGATGTCATTCCGGGTGTGACCCTTTCGTTAGCTTCCGCTGGCACCGCCACCGTAAAGATCTCTGAGGATGCCGCGACAACGACGTCGAAGTTGCAGGACTTCGTGACGGCCTACAACGATGTCGTGAAGTTCATCTCCGAGAATAACCAAGTTACTCGTGATGATTCGGGCTCTGAGGTTAAGAGCATCTTCGCCCCTCTCGCCGGTACCAGAACGGACGACTCCGCGCTTGAGGGCCTGCGGGCTCAGATTGCATCGACTAATGCGAGTGGTGGCTCCGCCATTCGAGTCTTCTCGGACGTGGGGATCACAACTGAGCGGGACGGTACGATTCGATTCGACACAAGTAAGTTTCAGCAAGCGCTCTCATCAGAGCCTGGGAGCGTGAACCAAATCATTCAAAGCTTCGCCGATGGTGTCGCCTTGACGGGAGGCGCGGTCGACAAGTACACGCGATACGCGGGTCTCTTGGACATTTCGGTCAATAACAACAAGACCCTCATCAACGATCTCAATCGCCGTATCGGGGACGCTGAGAAACAGATTCAACGAATGGCAGATTCACTCAAAGAGCGTTACGCCCGGCTGGAGGGGTTAATGTCTCGTTTGCAGCAGCAGCAGACATCGCTTGCTGGGGCGTTGGGTACGAAGGGTTAGTGCCAGGCTAAACACCTCTCGAGACCTCCCCACACGCGCCAGAGGGCTATAGCACTCCGCAAGAACTACGTTCTCTACGAGGCTTGGTTGTGTGAACGCAACAGAGCGCACTATCCTCAGACTTAACTCGTAATGCCGTGACGGGTTACTTCGCGGGCAACTGGAGGCGTTCCGCCGAGCACTACCTCTTCGCCAGAGCCAGAATTCCCCGAATCGAGTGATGTGCCTCGAGGGGATGTCTTAGGTTTTTCTCGGAGACGATTGAGTAGCGATTTCGTCTGCCTATCTTTTCCTTATGGATGTATCCCGCCTCCTCCAGCTCGGAGATGATCCGTATGGTCGCGCGTTCTGTAATGCCGACCGCGACAGCGATGTCTCGCACCCGCATCTCTGGATCGTGAGCGAGGCAGATAATGACGTGGCTGTGGTTGCTCAGAAAGGTCCAGCCGCTTGTGGTTTCGACGGCCTGCCTCTTGTGCTGATTGGCTGGGTCTCTCTTCTCTTTAGTGTGGGAGCTTGACCGTTTCATGTTTACTTAAATCTACAACTTCTGAAACCGAGGGTCACGAACCCAGCCTCGCTAAAAAAATGGCGCTTCCTTCTTTACATTACCAAAGGGGAGGTTCATTCTATAGGTGAAACGCAAGACAGGTAATGCAAGGCGTGTAATCTATGTCCTATAATGAAGCTGCGGTACTTACTAACCTACTGAATCCAGCCACACTTTCGTTCTGTTTGGGTGCCACGGCCCGTTTCGTCAGAAGTGAGCTATCTATACCACGCGACATCTATTCGGGCATATCGCTCTTCCTCCTGTTCTCTATAGGGCTTAAGGGAGGGCACGAGCTGGCGGCGGCGCCCCTCGATAGCCTGGTGGGCCCTGTCATCGCCACTGTGATGTTAGGTGTGCTGACTCCTGTGATCGCCTACGGCGTTATGAGAGGAATGGGACGCCTTTCGGTTTCCGATAGCGCCGCAATAGCGGCTCATTACGGTTCGGTTTCCGTGGTTACCTTCATCGCCGCGCAATCGTTTGTCTCCGAGATGTTGGTCAGCAGGCCTGATCTTCCTCGTCTTGAAGGGTATCTCCCGTCGCTCGTCGCCTTGCTTGAGAGCCCCGGAATCATAGTCGCACTCCTCTTAGGAGTGCTGCTCCAAAAACGCGCGGGTGAAAAAAATACCAAAGCGGTACTTCACGAAGTAATAACTGGTCGCACGATGTTTCTTCTCGTTGGAGGAATGGTTCTTGGATGTGTGATGGGGGAGCAGAATTGGAAAAGTATTGCGCCATGTTTCGATCCAGCGGGAGGGGTATTCAGAGGGCTCCTTTGTCTTTTCCTGCTTGAAATGGGGATATCGACGGCGTCGCGGTTGAGTGAGGTTCGGGGATCTGCTCCTCTCCTGATCGGATTCGGTATTGCTCTGCCGATAGTTAACGCGACATTCGCCGTGCTTATCGGGGCGTTTTCCGGCCTGAGTGTTGGTGGTGCCGCTGTGTTAGCAACGATGGCGGCGAGCGCGTCATATATCGCTGCCCCTCCCGCGGTGCGGGCAACCTTGCCAGATGCCAACCCAGCCTACTACCTCACGATGGCGCTCGCTATCACCTTTCCCTTCAACATCGTGGTCGGGATTCCTCTCTATTTTTACATGAGTGAGGTCGCTTCCACATTTGTATCGTAACGAGGTTGTATGCTTTTGAAGAGAATGCGCAAGGTGACCATTTTCTCGACACTCGCGCATCGAGAGCGGATTCTTCACAACCTGGAAGTGATGGGGCTCTCTTTCTATCATGTCCTTGAGTGCGTGGGCGGTAGCTATAGACCAAGCGTGAAGAATAACGTTACTGCACAGGAAATTCAGATTGAGATGCTCGTTGACGCGAGCGATGTGGGTCAGGTCCTTCATTCGCTAGATGACCTTGACGCCAGCATTGATTCCACGAGGATAGCGGTCTCTGAGGTGTTCGCGAGTCCGACCTACGAGGTCTTGCAAGATAAGAGGGGTTCTTCGCCTGGAGGGGTGAAGTGGGGAGATTACCTTATAACGCTGTAGTAAGACGCGCGTATCGATGGATGGTGACCTATGAAAGAGCGAGTGGCATTAGCAGCTGGTGATGGTATCGGACCTGAAATTACTGCCGCGGTGTTGCGGATCTTTACCGCGGCGGGTGTTCCCATAGAATTTGAGCCAGTGGAGATGGGGTATTCGGTCTTTCAAAATGGGTACTCGACAGGAATGACTCCACAAGCCCAAGAAACTATCGAGCGTCTCGGCGTGCTGCTGAAGGGCCCGATGGAAACCCCGAAAGGCAAAGGGGTCAAGAGCATCAATGTTACAGCGCGGAAGGTATGGAACACCTACGCGAACAAGCGTGTTTTTCGGTCCCTTGAAGGAGTGGACACCCCGTTCTCACAAGCAGGCATCCCCATTTCTCTCACCATCGTCCGTGAAAACATCGAGGATACCTACGGAGGCATCGAGCACTTTCTGACGCATGATGTGGCGCTGTGTAGACGGTTAATCACCCGACCGGGTAGTGAGCAGGTTCATAGGTACACCTTCGAAATGGCCCGCGCGCAGGGACTCAAGAGGGTAACGTGTGGGCACAAAGCGAATATCATGAAGCTCACCGATGGGCTCTTTTTGGAGGTTTTTAAGGAGGTTTCCAAAGAGTATCCAGATATCGAGGCGAACGACATCATCGTCGACGACCTTGCGATGAAGCTCGTTCGAAGGCCAGACCAATTTCAGGTTATCGTTCTTCCGAATCTACAGGGCGATATTATCAGCGATCTCTGCGCGGGCTTGGTGGGCGGACTTGGTTTCGCTCCGTCGGCTAATATCGGTGATCATGTTTCCATCTTTGAAGCCGTTCACGGTACCGCGCCTGATATCGCGGGCATGGGGATCGCCAATCCGATCTCTCTGCTGATGAGTGGGCTTATGATGCTGCGTCACCTCGGGTATGGAGACCGCGCGGAACGAATAGAGGCGGCGTTAATGGCCACGCTCAGACAAGGGATTCACACCCCTGATTTTGGCTTGAGGTCTACGCCTCCGTGCTCTACTGACCAGCTAACGGATGCTATCATCGGGAATCTTGAGGCCCCGTCGAATGCTCTGGAGATCCAGGAAGGGGATAGCCGGGCCAAGCCCCGCGCGAGTTTGGATCGTCACCGAATAATTCAAACCCCCTCGGTCAAAAGCGAAGTGGCCGGTATCGACCTCTTTGTGGAGAGTGATGCACAACCAGGTGAGATAGCGACCAAGGTCGGAGCGATTCTCCCACCGTTCTGCGCTTTAACGCTGATAAGTAACAGAGGAACACAGGTATGGCCAACTGGTTCCATGTTCACAGACTGCGTCAATCAATACAGAGTGCGGGTTGAGATAGGAAAAGGCCACACCGCTTGTGAGTACGATATGCTCGCGGTCGCTCTTATGGTCGCGGAGCATATCCGGGTGTGCTCGACCGAGATTCTGATGCGGTTCGGAGGTAATTCGGCCTACTCGCTAGCGCAGGGGCAGTAGTTCTACAAGTGGCTTCAAAAATATCGCCTGGGGCGGTTTGCGATCTGCAGGCACCGACTTCGTAAAACTTCGTGAAAAAATCCTAAGTGTATCTCTCAGTGTACGACCGCGTTTTTTCGTGCGTTTTCCTTGTCTCGCCTCGCATCTCGCTAGCCTCGCTACGAAGCTACCTTTGAAAATACCTCTAGGGATTACACCAGTCGCACTCCGCCCCGGTGGCGTATGTTTTTCCATCAGAGCGGGGACGTTCAATGGTATATGCGCAAAAGGGGCAGGCGTGGAGCTCGCCACGAGACCTTTGCGTAGGAGCGCCGCATTCCTGACATGGGAGTCCGGGGGAGGTGCCGATGATCCCGAACCCACCACATGCGCACTGAGGGCACGGGGTATTGAGCCTTCTTGCGAGCAGCTCGCAACATGCCCGGATAGCCGTCATGCGAGTCGGATTGAGATGGGCACGCATATCACTCATTCCGACTACAGCTCTCTTCGGGGAGGTTTCAAGACAGGTGGTAAAGATGTTGTGAGCATCCCCGCGGTCTTGAATTCCCTTATGAACGTGCCCCACGAGGGGAACCCCGTCCGGATAGAGAACGAGCGCATGGGGGCCGAACGAGATTCGATTGAGGAAAAGGTCGAGATCTTTAACCGTGGTCATGGTCGCAGTGGCGTAGTTGGAGTCGTAGGAAATATATTGCTCGATTATCTCTGCCCCTGTCAGGGAATCGTGCAGCATAAGCATCTCGATGCCGTGCACAAGTAACCCAAACCCGTCGGCAGACGAAAAGCTTCCTTCGCTCACGAGCACGAACCGATCCTGAGTTGCCTCACGCGCTAAACGGATTTTACCGCGGAGGGCATCGAGCATTGAGCCAGGCCGCTCTATTTCTCCCGTGAAAGTGCCGAGGGTATCCGAGTCAATCGAAAGCGGCTCCACGGTCGAGTCGAGTATTCGGGCGAATACCTCCTGGGCGGCCTCAGCTTTTCCATGTTTGGTTGCAAAAGTGATCTGAGTGCCTCGAAAAGAATACGGTTCCTTCTTCGGAGCCCGCCCTGCGCGCAACCAGCCACAAAGATTTTGTCTCCAGCGTATCACGGCTTCATGATACCACATCAATCCTGTCCAGCGGGAGGTTCGTCTCTCCGAAGTACGGTGGGACGGAAAGCTTACGTACCCTGCCTCCTCCCTGGGGCATTGTACCGAAGGGCATCCATACGGCAGCCAGGGGCTCGCCCGTGGTCGGCTGCCAGTTTCTCAAACGAGACGCTTTGAAGCATGGGGCAAAGCCCTGCTAGTTAGCCGCTCGCATCTGAGCTCGTACCTCATCGGAGTTCGCAGCTTGCGCCACGACGAGCGGAGAACGGTGAGTCTCGGCGGGTACGAAGGAGTCCAGCTCAGTGGTTACGCTTCCGATGAAAACCGAGCTCACGATCTTCAACACTTCGTGCTGATCGTCGTCTGTAATGTAGATAAACGCCTCGCGAAGTTTCGAGCGAGGTTTGGTGGTTGAGAGGTTGCGCACGCGCGGCGTGATGACGATAACCTTGCGCATCTCTCCCTGAAACATAATAGAGGTCTTCTCAACAGCAGAGAGGGTGATGAAATAGCGGCTCTTACCGTTGAACACATCCAGATCTCTGCTCTGACCAACCTCCCACGAAAGAGCTCGGGCGAGAAACGCGGCTCCGATCGGATCGAGGGTCATATTGTCGGGATCGAAGGATACGAGCTTTTTGTCTGGATCCTGTGGACCCTTGCTACGAACGGCGGTGATTTTATTGCCGGACTCTTCGAAGCGCATGTCGATGTTCTTGTGGCGAGAGTTCTCATCGTGATTAATGATCAGGCTCTCGGGTTGAAGCGTGGTGGCATCAAGCACACCAGTGGCCGTGTAGCGAAGCTTGTAAAGAACATCGACGCCACTGTAGGTTCGGGCTGCTGCTTCAATGAGATACTTTCCGTCCCGTTCATCGACGGTAAGAGTGCACGAGGCGGCAGGGATACCTTGCCATCCGACCGTGTATTCATAGGTGCCAAGCTTCGGTTTGAATCGTTGGGATGGCGCCTTATAGAGAGGGGTCGAGACTTTGACGAGGTGTGGGGCGATGTAATCGTCTGCGCGTGCAGTCATAGAGCCTATTGAAAGGGTGCCAGCCACGAGGGCTGTGAGAAGTAAGTGGAATGATGTCGACCGAGTCATGTGCCTCCATGCATTAGTACTGGGGGGTACTCGCGCCCTAGCTGACTATTTGATACTAACCACCCGTAAGAAACTTCACCAGGTGCCATAAGGTTCAAAGAGGTCGTTATTTCCGTTAACCGACTGAAATTGCAAGCCTAGGTGGTAATGGGGGAGTAGTCAAACGGTGTGACATAACATACCTATGTTCTCGGTTGGTTTCGTAACGCTATGACCTTGGTTCGATTTACAAAGGAAGCCCCTGGCTTGGCTGGCTCCCTTGGACGCCTGTATGGTCACGAGGTGGTCGAGAGGTTTGCCCACGATTACTGCGCGGTAGCTGATCGTGGTGGCAACGATGAGCTTGGTGTCATTCGCGAGGAGGGTGTTTCCCATAATCCTCGGATAGCCCGGGTGGTATCGTTAGTGATTCAAGATTGCAAAGAAGTCACCCCCAGGGTCCTGAGAGCCGCTGTCTACGGGACGCTTCCTCTCACGCAAGAGGTGCCCCCCGAGCTTCTTCCGGATCTAGTCGCCATTCGTGAAGCGACGCCGACGAGTCCAGAGTGGGCAGCGTGCGTCGCGCTGGCCCTTATGCTCGATAGGGTCCGGCATCTTCACATGGCCGACATCCCAGTGCGTGAAAAAGAGGGGATCCTCTTCACTGTGGAGGCCTCATCGCTACTCACTCCGGGCGTGGGGAGTCCCGAGAATCTTCGACTGAAGGTCATTCATGGAGTTGCCATGCAACGCCGAAGGATAAAAATGGACGGTGTGGAGTAGTCCGTATGCAGATGAGCCCCGAGAAAAAGCGAGAGAGTGGAAAGTTCATTAGTTGGCTCTGTACTCCACTGTACGTTGTCGTTTTCATCTGCTTGCTCTGCGTGTTTCATGTTGTACAAGTGATCGCCTCGGTCTTTGGACGCGGCGCTCAGAAATGGGCGCTCGACATGATGAACATCTGTATCGTCTGGAATATCCGAATTCTTGCCGGAGCCCGATTCTCATACATCGGGAAGCCGACCTTACCCGCCGGACGCTCGATCATTTTGGTTTCAAACCATCAGAGCATGTATGACATCCCGATGATGATGTGGGCTTGTCGTTCGCGAGAGGTCGGTTTTATCTCCAAGAAGGAGCTTGGAAAGTGGATCCCGAGCATCTCGCTCGCGCTGCGAACGTTGGGCTCGGTTCTGATTGATCGCAAAGACGCCAAAGCGTCACTTCGAGCGATCGGCGAGTTCGGGGGGATGAAGGAGCATACGCAACAGGTGGCTGCCATCTTTCCTGAGGGTACGCGCGCTCGAGATGGCGTCATGAAGGCGTTTCGACCGAGTGGATTTCTGACCCTCATCAAGGCGATGCCCTCCGCCCTTATTCAACCGGTAGCGATCCGGGGCAACTGGCGCATTTTGCGCTATCAGTTTTGTCCGATCCCATTCGGCACGACGATCGAGATGGAGTTTCTCAATCCGGTAGAGCCGAACGGGCGACCTGCGGAAGAGGTGCTCGCGGAGGTGGAGAGTCAAATTCGAGCCGCGGTAGGGGATGATTCCTAGCAGGGTGGTGAAAAATAATTTCCTGTTGCGCCTTTCGATGGTGTGACTGCAACTTCGTTGGAGCCAACGAAAAAATCCTCAACGTATCTCAGTGGATACGTCTCCGTTTTTTCGTCGTCTCCGCCTCGCTTCGCCGAAGCCCTCAAAATGCTCACGACGGAACCATTTTTCACCACCCTGCTAGGGAGGCGAGGCAAAAAAGCTAATCCATCAAAGGATATGGATATGCGACCACCTCATCATCCTCCAGCCGCTTGAATTTTCACGAAATAACGTCTACAACACTTCCTCCACGGGCCGGAGTGGCGGAATGGTAGACGCGGCGGATTCAAAATCCGCTACCTGCGAGGGTGTGGGGGTTCAAGTCCCTCCTTCGGTACTTCAAGTGTTGGCGGCCCGTCGAGAGCGACCTTTCAAGGGCTCATATCGACGAGGCTCTCATACGAGTAGCGGTCGTCTCCTCTCGTAAGCAGCTCACCTCGTTTCAAGAGAGAGACCCAGGGAGCCTCTGGTATGGCACAAACATCCTATTCAACCTCTCAAATTCCGCGCGTTGAAGGCGCTCGCACCGCTATCATCATATCGAAGTGGTATCGGGAATTCACTGAATCGATGGTGACTAAGTGCCTTGAGGTCTTACGGATCGCCGGAGCAGAGATCCCGAAGGTCCACGTTGTGCCGGGATCGCTAGAAATTCCGCTCGCCGCGAAGCGACTTGTTGAAAACGATCCTGGTCTTGAGTCGATCATCGTATTTGGAGTGATTCTCAAGGGGGACACCTATCATTTTGAGATGGTCAAAGACCTCGCGAACAGCGGACTCGAACGCGTGATGTTTGAACACGACATTCCGATTATCAATGAGATCATCCCTGTCGATACCCTTGAGTATGTAAAAGCGCGGTGCGCGGACGACGATAAAAACAAGGGCATCGAGGCGGGGCTTGCCGCGGCTGAGATCATGGCGTGGCGGCGAGAAAACCCAAAGCGCTCACCAGTAGATTCCCGGCAGCTCTAACCGCTCGAATTACGAAGAAAACGCAGTGAAATCTCAGAAAAAGCTAGGCAGTACAGCTATTTAGTATTCATGGTTTTTTCTCATGAATCTCGTGGGGGGTGTCGATATACCCTCCATGGTATCGATTCCTCAGCAATGGTGCGGGCTTTCACGCTTGAGTCACCAGCTTGTTCTACAGTTGGTAGTGGCGACTGTCATTGTTGTTGCAACCCTGATGTCAACGGCGGACGCGCAGAGCCGAGTTCTGGTGCAGCGGGGTAAGGAGATAGTTGTTTCCTACAAGCCATCGAGAGCCTCGAGTGCGGTGGGCGCCTACGCGCTACAACACCTTCGCTTGCCATCTGATCTTAGAGTCCGGGATGTGAGGTCACACGGACGCGTAGCGGTAGTGTCTCATGCTGCCGGATTGAGCATGGCGAGCGCGGCGCCGGTCGAAGTTGATGAAGCTGATGTCCAGCGCGAGTGCGCGCGCATCCTTGATGCTAACAGAGGCGTTCCGCTTCACTGCGAGGCGAACATGGTGCGCTTTATTAAGCGAACGCCGAACGATCCTAATCTGGGAGAGCTCTACGGACTGACACGCATGGACGCGCAGAGCGCGTGGGATGTCACAACGGGTTCCGCGAATGTGATCGTCGCGGTCGTAGACACTGGAGTGTACTACAATCACACAGACCTGATCGGAAATATCGCAGTCAATCACGGCGAGGTCCCCAACAACGGTGTCGATGATGACGCGAATGGCTACATCGATGATTACTTCGGGTATGATTTTTTTGACCAAGATGGAAACCCGGTCGATGAAAATGGACACGGCACCCATTGCGCGGGAATCATAGGAGCAACGGGTGATAATGGCTCCGGTGTGGTTGGTATCAACTGGTCGGTAGGTATCCTCCCTGTTCGTGTCTTGGGCGCTAACGGAGGGGGGAGTGACGCCGATGTGGCAGCGGGGATTCAATTCGCCGTACATCGGGGAGCGTCCATTATTAGCCTCTCCTTAGGTGGGGCGACCTCCAGCACGGTACTTGAAAACGCCATTCAATACGCTCGAGATGCCGGCGTTCTTGTAGTCGCCGCCGCGGGTAATGAGAGCGAAAACAACGATATCTTCCCATCCTACCCGGCGAGCACCCCGTTGCAGAATATCGTGGCGGTCGCGGCTACCGATTCGTCAGATGCCTTAGCTTCTTTCTCGAATTATGGGACATCGTCGGTGCACGTAGCGGCTCCAGGCTCGCGCATTTTGAGCACCTATCTTGCGAATCAGTTTCTGAACATGAGCGGCACCTCGATGGCAACGCCGTACGTGGCGGGTCTCGCCGCGCTCATGAAGTCGGCGAATCCAGCCATGACCTACGCCGATCTTAAGTACGTGTTGATGGCTTCTTCGGACCCAGTAGCGGAGCTTCAGGATAAGGTGGTCGCCAACGGGCGTGTGAACGCCTATCGAGCGGTGGTGTCAGCCGTGAGTGGGGTGGTCGCTCCACCCCAGACCCTTGAGCCAGCAACAGGTCAGAATGACTCGATTCGAAAAATAACGATCTCCGCGAAGCGCTATCGCCGACGAACTATTATTCATGGATACGTTAGGTCCGTTTCGAGCGAGCCCCTCTCGAATAAGAGCGTCCTACTCAGCTGTAAGACGATTTCACGGCGCCGCACCAGCAGTGATGAGGATGGATACTACGCTTTTAAGGTTATTCGTCCTCGACGAGCTGAGCGATGCCGGGTGGTTGATTCCCTCGATAATCGCTCTCGAAGCATCGTGGTTCGGTAAAAGAAGAGTGAGTATCGACGCAGCTATTTTTTAGCGGGCTGGCACGCCTTAAACATCTCTTCTGCGATAATCTTTTGAATGGCGTGGTCCACTATCGGTTGTGGGTAGCGCTCCGGTCGAGGCTTCTCGGGATCGTTAAGATCATGAATCGCCTTCACGGTCATATTCTTGAGTTCAGGAACCCATCGTTTGATGTAGACGCAATCAGGGTCAAATCGCTTTTGTTGGAGCCAGGGATTGAAGATACGGAAGTATGGTTGCGCGTCGCAGCCCGTTGATGCCGCCCACTGCCAGCTTCCATTGTTGACTGCCGGGTCGTAGTCGGTGAGATGACGAGCAAAGAACGCCTCGCCCCATCGCCAGCTCAGGTGAAGGTCCTTCACCAAGAAAGAGGCCACGATCATCCGCACCCGATTATGCATAAAGCCCGTTGTGACGAGCTCCCTCATCCCTGCGTCGACGATCGGAAAGCCGGTTCGCCCTTCGCACCACGCGTTAAACAGCTTCATGTCCTTGCTCCACTCGAGCGCGTCGTAGTGGCGATAGAACGCGTGTCCGAACACATGCGGAAAGTGCCAGGCGATATGGGTGAAGAAATCACGCCAGTAGATCTCTCGAATGAGGGTATGTCCGACTCCGAGTGTATCAGCTACGGCGTGATAGACCTCACGAATGGAAACGGTGCCGAATTTGTTGTGCGCGGCAAGAAGAGTGGTTCCCTTGAGCGCGGGAATGTTGCGCTCCTCCTCATAGTGTCGATAGCTCTCAACGCCCTTCAGGATCGTCAGAGCGAGGGAGCGTCCGCCTTTACTCACGCGCTCGGGCGCGGACTCCTCAGGCCAAAAATCCCTCGGAGATACCGTCTTCATACCGACTCGCGGGGCGCACCAGGAACCTTTCGCGAGCCGTGCCGGTTTTTCGACAGGGTCCTTCGAGGCTCGTTTGAAAAAAGGAGTGTAGACGGTATACGGACGGCCATCGTCCTTTCCGAATGCGGCGGGCTCGCGGAGCAGGGCGTCGGAAAACTGATGGCACGCGACGTTACGGCGCGTGCAGCTCTCCGCGATTGCCTCGTCCCGTTTGCGACTAAAAGGGGTGTAGTCCTTATTAAAGTATACGGCGTCGACGTCCATCTCCGAGATCGCCTGCTCGATCACCTCGTGTGGATCTCCGTGGAAGAAGAGCAGTTTGCCGCCGTGCGAGGAGATCTCCTCAGCTAGTTCCTCGAGGCTCTCAATCATAAAGCACAAACCGTTCGTTGAGCGGTGCTTGTGGGGGGCAACCTGCGAGTCGTTAAAGATAAAGCAGGTTACCACCTTGTCAGCGGCCGAGAGGGCAGCGTTCAGGGCGGTGTTGTCGTGAATTCGGAGATCTCTCCGAAAAACATGGAGTGCTCGTTTGTAGGTGCTCATGACGTAGGAGGTTATCTGGTGCGGCCTTCAAAAAGCTTCTTCACCTCCAAAGGCCATTGAGCCGCACTAGGGCTGTTCGTTTTCGATACTCATTGCAGCGAAAACCCAATGGAAACCGATAGTGTCCCTTGCGACCATATTCCGGTCTCATGTGAAAAAGCTTTCTGAAAGGGACACTAGCACGGGGAGGGGAGTGTGGTAAGGCTTCAAAAGGGCTTTGGAAAGAGGCGGCTTTAAAGCGACAACAGCGGACCCGTACGAGGGGGGATAGCTCCGCCCCTGTTGTCTCTAAAAAGGGCACGGGAGCCATTTTCTTCCCGCTCCCAAAACGTGGTATGGTCCCTCACCATGTTACAGATCAGCAATTTAGAGAAGCATTTCGGCGAGCGCGAGTTATTCACTGGCGCCACCTTGACGGTAAACTCAGGTGAGCGTGTGGCGCTCTTCGGTCGAAACGGGAGTGGAAAGTCCACCCTTCTCAAGATTATCGCTGGTGAGGAGACCCCGGATAAGGGGGACGTAAGTACCCCGCGTGGATATCGAATCGGGTACCTCAAGCAGCACCTCTCGTTCTCTCATCCAACGGTGTATGAGGAGGCGTGCTCCGCCCTTTCCGGTGATCCGGTCGCTGAAGGATACAAGGCACAGATAGTGCTGAACGGTCTCGGCTTTACTGATGACGAGCTCTTCGTTTCTCCGACATCCTTGTCCGGAGGTTTTCAGATCCGAATAAACCTCGCGAAGCTGATCTTGTCTGAGCCGAATATGCTTCTCCTCGACGAGCCAACAAACTACCTCGACATCGTGTCGATGCGGTGGCTTGAGCGATTCCTCTGTACGTGGGAAGGGGAGATTATCGTTATCTCCCATGACCGCTCCTTCTGTGACGAGGTGAGTACCCACAGCGCGCTTATTTACCGCTCCGGAATTCGCAAGATTCAAGGTGACTCCGAGAAGCTCTTTAGCCGTATCTCTGAGGATGAGGAGTTGTACGAGCGCACACGGCTTAATCGCGAAAAAGAGATTAAGCGCATGGAGTCGTTCATTAATCGCTTTAAGGCGAAGGCAAGTAAGGCGACCGTCGTGCAGTCTCGAGTGAAGCAGCTCGCTAAGATCGAGAAGCTCGATGAGCTTTCGAGCGAGGCAACCCTCGATTTCGAGTTCGTTCACTCACCGTTTCCGGGCCGCTTTCCCATAGAGGTAAAGAATATCTCGTTCGGCTACCCGAATTCGCCACATCCGCTTGTGAGCGATCTGAGCTTTAGCCTCAAGAAAGATGACCGTATCGGCGTCATCGGAAAGAACGGTCGCGGAAAGTCGACCCTTCTTAAATTACTTGCAGATGAGCTTAAGCCCCTTTCTGGAGAGATTGCGGTAAGCCCGAACACGAAGCTCTCGTTCTTCGCGCAAACCAACACGAATCGATTGAATCTCTCGAACACGATTGAGAATGAGATCCAGCAGGTTAATCAGATGCTGAGCCGTACGGCGGTTCGAGCGATCTGCGGATGTATGATGTTCGAGGGCGATGACGCTCTCAAAAAGATCTCGGTTCTCTCCGGAGGTGAGCGGAGCCGTGTGCTACTTGGCAAGATCCTCGCCTCGCCAAGTAACGTGCTCCTGCTTGACGAGCCTACGAACCACTTGGATGTGGAGTCCGTGATGGCGATGACCGACGCCCTTGAGACCTTTGAGGGGGCTGTCATCATCGTAACCCACAGCGAGGACATGCTTCGCCGTACAGCCAACCGGCTCATCGTATTCCAAGGTGATGCCCCGTTCGTATTTGAGGGCACATACGACGAGTTCCTCGATAGTATCGGGTGGGAGGAAGAGGATTCCGGCCCAAAGAAATCATCGAATAAGAGTTCGAAGCCCTCCTCCGGAAGCGAGCGGGATTTTAAACGTGAAAAAGCGGAGCTACTTCAGGAGCGGTCTCGTGTTCTTACCCCTCTCAAAGATGAAGTTTCCCGCCTTGAGAAACGGATCGGACAACTTGAGCAGGATGTGACCGCTCATCAGGACAAACTCGCCAAGCTCTCATCAAAAAGCGACGGCGTAGGTATCGCGCAGGCCGCTCAAGCGCTCGCCGCGGTTAAGACCGAATTAGAGCAGATGGTTCAATCCTGGGAATCGATCTCCGGTGAGTTAGAGGAGAAGGAGAAGGGCTTCAACGAGCGCGTCGCGGTGTACGAGAAGTAAGGCTTGAGCCGGCATGAACCGGAGGGCCCGTCTCCCGACGGGCCGGAACTCGCGACGGAATATGCGTGCATACCCGGCCCGTAAGGATACGGGCCCTTGTATGTTCACAGAACCTTCTTTTTGTAGTTTGAAAGGAGCACGGCAGGGAGAAGGTGCCCGCCGGGGAGACAGTTCGTACGGGCCC
>JAIXQT010000138.1 GCA_027485595.1 Pseudomonadota bacterium
GCCCGCGTTTCGGTCGGCCATAGAGCATGAGAAAGCGGCGTTTGATCGGGCGCTCAGGCAGGCAGTAGTCGACCTTAATGGTCTCAAACCGGGATCTGCTCCGTCCGAGTTTGAGGGGGTCAGACGCGCGCTTCTTGAAGGCCTTGCGGAGCTTCCCGAATATGACTTCGTTGGTGGGCTCGAGGATCGAATTATGGGCGCGCGAGGACCGAGTGCGCTACAATCGGTCCTGGCGCGATCGTTAGACGGGCTGTCGCGAAGCTTTGAGCGTGAGCGCCTTCGCGGAGAAGCTAGTTTCGACAAAGAATTAGCTCGTATTGCGCGCGAAATGGATAGGAACCAAGCGAGGCTTGAAAAGCTCACTGAGGGTCGACCACCTTTTCTACGCGACTTTCACGAGAGGGTGCGGTCGTTTCTTGCTTCATTTGGTGACGTGATAGTTCGGGAGAGGTTTCCTGAGCTGTATCGGGCCGCGGACGAATCTCTGGAGGAGCTTTCGTCTCGTTTTGATGAGGATGGTGAATCGGGAGCCTCTCGAGAGCTGGAGACAGCTCTCGCCATCATCCTCCGGGAACAGGAGGTTCTCGTTGATCGGCAGCGGGTCCTTGAGGGGAAGGTCGAGCGACTCACCGAAATGCACGATCGAATTAAACGGGACCTCAGGAACCTTAAGCGAACTCCAATACCGGTCAGCTCTGTCATCGAGGACGCCGCTATGCCGCTTGCGGGAGGAGAAACCGAAAATGTTGAAGAGTCGTTCGGCGCCTTCTACGAGGAGGTATTGGGTGAGTTTTACCGGGAGTATCCAAGGCTCCGGCGGGAATCAACCATTCCTGTAACTCCCCTTGAGGAGCAGCACGCTCGGCAGTTCTATGAACTCTTCTGGTCACAGAGCGCTGAGGTGCGAGCTGTGGCTTTGAAATTGCTGCTCATACCCCCCGAAGCAGAGTATCAGGACCGAAAGTCGGGTACGAACGATCACTTCTACAAGGCTTTTGATTTTGTAGCGGAGCAGATCTTTCCCCAGGGAATGAGGTACGGGGTTGAATCGAAGAAGATCCTCCGAATATTTCTTGAGGAAACCGATCCCTCTCTGCGGGGATTTATGCTCGCTGCCTTGATGGCCGCTAGCGAAAAGGTCGCCGGCGCGCCCGAGGAATACTCAGCGGGTAAACGGCTCGCGATGATCCTCTCTATGCTTGGACCAGCGGAGAAGAAGCTAGGGCAGGCTATTAATAGTCACCCCTTTACTCCGGAGGATCTCAGAAGCGATACGAAGAGCATCAAGTCGATGAGCGACCCTCTGCCTCGATGGGATCTCTTGGAGCGGATCGCTCAAGCAGTTCCTGAGTCGTACAAGGACATGGCTCTTCCCCGCATCGGAAGTACTTTGGGAGCGGCGTCGTACTACATCGCGGTGGAGTGCGACGACTCTGTGCTCTCGATACTTCGTCCGCAC
Source organism: Pseudomonadota bacterium (assembly GCA_027485595.1). Classification (GTDB taxonomy): domain Bacteria; phylum Bdellovibrionota_C; class UBA2361; order UBA2361; family OMII01; genus OMII01. The sequence goes on from JAIXQT010000138.1 coordinate 1,460, forward strand.
GCGCGAGAGCTCGCGCGCACCGGCCTCGACCGGATGGAGGCGATCGCGGTTCGACTCTCAAGCGATCCTGAGTTGAAACATGTGGCTGGCCCATTCGTTGAGAGTATTCAGCAGGCTCGAGAGATGATCGCCCTTGAGACCGACCATGAAAAGGGTTTTATCCAACAGACCAACGCATGGAAGCGCTACGATGGGCTTTCAATCACCGTTGATGACGAAACCTTCACCTTTAGTACAGCTGCGTGGAAGGGGTGCGGACCGGAATTTAGGCACCAGGAAAAGGTTGCGGGAGAGCATTTCCTTGACATCTTCGAGCGCGATGGAGCGCAGGATCCGATTACCCGTAAGGTGGCACTCGCGCACATAACGGCTGAGCTGATGAATATCCTGTCTGGCGAACCGTTCGATCATGATCGTCACGGTGCGCAGTCGAAGATTAATCGGGGTGACGGCGCGCACACTATCGGTCTCTTTGATCACGGGTGTATGGCGTTGGAGGGCCCCTCCACGGAGGAGAAGCAGCAGCTTGCAACGGTGTTGTGCGACCTGGTTCAGGGCTATCTTGAGGGGAAAACGGGTCTCCTCGAACGAGCTCACACAATTATTAGAGAGCGACGAGAGCGAGATGGTATCGCTCCGGCGTATCTCGTCTCCGTGGAGCGAGCGCTTCTGGCGTTGAACGACTTTATGCGGTTCGACGGCACCGGTGAGAGCACGCTCTTGAACCGGAGTGACCTCGGAGGTGTGATCGCCGCCGTTTTTAGATCCGGTCAAGTAGATCCTATCCTCTCGTCAACGATAGCCGAGCGATTTGCGGGAGCTGGAGCTTCCATGTTCCTTAGGTTTCTCACGCCAACTCAGCTCTGCGCCAAGATCGCCGAGAAGATAGAGGAGCAGGCGAAAGGAGCGCCATCGATATCGATGGCACGGGGCAAAGGTAGCATCATGCCGGAGCCGATCGTCTTCGGAGCCTCGAGGGCTGCGGTGTAAGGCGCGCATAGTCCTCGCAGCAAAGCTGAGGACTGATTCCTGCTCTTCGTCCTCAATCATCCCGCGCCGTTTTCCTGGTCCTTATTCAAGCGATCGATGCGTATCTCTTGTGCGTCGACGAGGTGGAGGATGATGGTGCGGGTTCAAGAGCACGGATTGGCCCATCATGTGGCGAGAGTAGCCGACCTAACCCTCTGGAATTCGAATTGTTCCCCTGCCGGCCCCATGCTAGCGTTTTTTGGTTTACCTAGCAGGGTGGTGAAAAATGATTTCCTGCTGCGCATTTCGATAGTTTGACTGCAACTTCGTTGGAGAC
>JAIXQT010000074.1 GCA_027485595.1 Pseudomonadota bacterium
ATTTGCCATTCGCTAAGGCTGTTGTTGATTCGTTAGCGACGAGAGCGCGAAGTGTGCTTCTTCAGAGCTCCTCTGTAACGGCAGCTTCGTGGCATGAGCTCTCGGAGGGATTGAACGATACGTTGTCGAAACTCAACGTTCGGCAGGCGAGTGTCGTCGGTATGGGAGCGGGGGCGACTCTCGCGCAAAACCTCGCACTCAGTCACCCCAAGATGGTTCGCTCACTTGCTATTGTTGACTCCTCATCGCGACCTCATCCAACACGTTTTGAGCGAATAGTAGATTGGTTTGAGGAGCGCCTTCCCTTTGGGCTTCCCCTAAGGCTCGGCTCAATGGGTTTCAACGTGAAAGCATACGTGCATCGTCTTCGATGCCCCTTACTCGTCATCGCCACGAGCCGCGCGAGTACTTTCATACGTGAGGAGCTCAAGAGCCTCGCGGAGCGCGCCCCTACGGCGTGGAAGGTTGTTCTCTCTGGTCCGATTGATTCGCAGATCGCTGATTTGAGCGATGCTCTTCTCACCTTTCAGGACACCCCCGCAAAGTGTCCCCAAAAAAACGTTAAGGATTCCTAAGATGGTTGAGTCAGTTGAAACAGCGGTGCCCCTCTGTCGAGACTTTGTGCCCGAGCTTATCCGCGTCGTTGAACGGGGCGGAGATGATCAGGGGGTAGCGTGGAACGTTGTCGAATCTCTTGAGCTCTTGCTCGACGCGGGAGCTTTTAAGGATGCGCTCGCTCTCGCGACGAGCGTCGTTGCGATGTTGGGTGATGATCGACGCAATCGATTGTTCCAGGCTTACGTTGAGTTATGTAATGTGGTGCAAGGCGCTCAGCTCGCCACCTCTCTCGAGAAAATTGAGGGGCTCGCTATTGAGATAGAGCACGGTGGTTTCTCGGCGAACGATAGGTGCTGGAGTGCCATCGTATTGGCCCGCGCGATTGAAGTCGGGGTGTACAGCCGGGCGTTGCCGGAATCTGATCTCTTTCGGGCCCGAACCATACTTGCGCGGGAGTTCTCGAAGGGGGAAGAGGCTACCAACCCACAAACCCACATCAAAGTAGGCCTTGAGCTTGCGCAAAGTTATCTCAATTCCCCTACGCCTGAGCTGCCAGCAGCTCGTGAGATGCTCACACGTCTCTATTCCCTTTGTGGCTCTCTTGGGGTTTGTCCTGATCTTTCGTTTGATGTCGCCCGTCTCCTCCACCAGGTCGGGGGGGAGGAATTGATGACCGCAGACCGTTTGCGGGAACTTGCGTATCCCCTTGGTGGAGTTGCACGGGGGTTGGCGGAGCTTACCATATCTCGACGTGAGCCGTTTATGGAGGAACGGTCCGTTATCTCTCTGGAGAAGGCTCTCATGTTGTTTGAGGAGAGTTCGTATCGTTCCGGTGAGTACCAAGCCCTCATTGCGCTCGCGGGTGCGTCGGCGGATCTCGAGCATCACGCAAAGGCGTATCGGCTCTTTTCCCGCGCCGATGTCGTAGCGTCAGCTGGTGGGTTCCTCTATGGGCGTGGCGTCGCGCTCCTCGGCCTCTTTCATAGCGCTCTCGCCAGCGCCGAGTTAGAAAACGCACGACGTGGGGCCGAGAAGCTGCGAGCTTTGTGCTCTTCAGAGATATTTGTGGCGGCGTTTGGTCTGAACGTAGTCGCTGCCCATCAGCTCGTGGGAAGGTCCGAGGTTGCCTCGAAGATCGCGATGAGGTGCGAAAAAATCTTTGCATCGAACGGAAATCACGCATTGACCGCCCAAGCGGCCTTTATGTTAGGGGCCTCCCAGGCGGACGCCGGGAAATGGAAACAGGCTCGGGCCTCCTGGAAGCGGGCTCTCACCTGTGATGAGCTTCGCCGATCGTATATCAGCGCGTGCGATCGACGGGCTTCTTTGGCGCAGGCTATCGCGATGGTTGATTTTACGGAATCGGGTGAGCTGCGAGAGTCTACCATCGCTGAGATCGAGAGGCTTCTCTCACAAAGCGAGGAGGCGCTCAGGCCCTTCGGTCAGTCAACACAGGCTCTTCAGGCATTAGGTAAAACACTTCACATTCACGCGCAGCTCGCCATTTTAGCAAAGCAACCACTTAACGCGCTCAAGTATCTCAATCGCGCGCGAGAGTGTTTCGTGCAGGTAGGGGTGGAGCGAGAGGTTGCCTTAACTGACGGGTTGATTGGCCTCGCTCTTCTCGAGGCCTCCAAGCAGAGCGGCACGCAGCTTCTTGATGAGGCGGTCGGCGCGCTTCAACGGGCACTCGAGTTCTTTGCTCGCGTCGGGCAGGTTAGTGTGTCCTGGAAGATTCGATACTACCTGACCGTCGCTTGCATCATGAAATCTCAGCAATTATCAGATCCACTTCACAGAGAGGCCCATCGGCAGATGGCCACTGGATTCCTGGAGGAGGCGAGCAGTGAGTCCTCCCTGGTGGAGGGGGATTCGGGCATGCCCCGCGCATCGACTGGTGATGGAGACTTCTCTCCTGGATTGAGGCCGGAGGTGTTGGGGCCGTTACGTAAGGTGCTAGGCCTTACGCAGCGGGGGCGAAAACCTAAAGGACAGAGTAAGGTGTCGTTGAAGGCTAGTCCTAAATATGGACGGTTTCTTCACTAATATCCGCTCCTACCCGGGCATGAGAGCCCTGAGGGGGACAGCGCAGTCCCCAGAGGACCGAAAACCGCGCTTCGGGCAGTTTCCCTCGTAGCGAATTCGTCGTAGTGTACAGCGCTATGAAAACCATACTAACGCTCGCTGTTGTGCTCTTTGCCCTCGTAACCCCCTCGGTTGCGTTCGGGGAGGAGATCGGCCTCGTCGACACTCAATGGGTTCTCAATCAGTCGATCGTCGGGAAGGCTGCTCGCAGTAATCTTGAGGGGCGGGTTAAGAAGGCCCAGGCCGCTCTTGGCCAGCGCAAGGCCGAGTTTGAGAAGGAGCGCTCAGCCCTTGAGAAGCAGGCAAAGATCCTGTCAGGCGCAGCTCTTGAGTCAAAGAAAGAGGCTCTGGGAAAGAAGCAGCTCGAGCTCCAGCGGGCCTACCAGGATGCTCAAGAGGAGCTCGCGAAGGCTAATGAACAGGAGATCTCCAAGGTTGTTGGTGAGATTCAGTCTGTGGTTAAGGAGGTCGCCAAGGAGCGAAACCTGAGATTTGTGTTCGAAAAAGACCGTCAGACGGTGCTATATGCCTCCGATAGGATTGACATAAGCGCCGATGTGGTGAAGATCCTTGATAAGAAAAAAGTGGCTCTGTAGGGGATTTGAGATGGAAATGGTGGAAGCGATGGAAGCTGCTCCGATTACGATGGATATTCAAGAGATTCAGCGCTGGATCCCTCATCGGTATCCTTTTCTTTTGATCGACCGAGTTCTCAATATCGTCCCGAACGAGAGCATTACTACAATCAAGAACGTCACCGCTAATGAGGAGTTCTTCCAGGGGCATTTTCCAGGTCATCCCGTGATGCCAGGGGTGCTGATCATGGAGTCTATGGCCCAAACTGCCGCAGTATTTGCTCGGTACAGTGAGCCCGAGCTTCTCAAGAATAAGACCTTTTACCTGGTTGGCGCTGACAACTTCAAATGGAAGAGGATGGTCGTTCCTGGCGATCAGCTCACCATCGTTATGAAGAGTGTCAAGAAACGAAATCCTCTCTGGATCATGGATGGTGAGGTCTTCGTTGACGGAAAGGTTGTCGTGAGTGGCACCCTGACAGCTGCTGCCGCGTAAGCGAAGAGGGTCCTTTCATGAGCCTCATTCATCCGACCGCCATAATCGATCCCGCCGCAAAAATTGGAGAGGGCACGAAGATCGGGCCGTATTCAATAATCGGACCCCATGTCGTGCTCGGGCGGGATAATGACATTGGTCCGCACGTCGTGATCGAAGGCCGAACTACGATCGGCGATAAGAACACGATCTTTCAGTTTGCCTCCGTCGGAGCCATCCCTCAGGACCTGAAGTACCGCGGGGAGCCCAGTGAGTTGATCATCGGAAGTCGTAATATCATTCGCGAATGTGTGACCCTGCAGCCAGGAACGACCGGTGGAGGAATGATCACGAAGATCGGTGACCAGAACCTCTTTATGGCAAACACGCACGTTGGCCACGACACCTTTGTTGGAAGCCGGTGCGTTTTCGCCAACGGTGCTGCGTTGGCTGGTCACGTAATCGTTGGTGATGGCGTTATCGTTGGTGGCCTCTCGGGCATTCACCAATTCGTCCGGTTGGGTGATGTTGCAATGATAGGTGCCGGCGCGATGGTGAGCCAGGATGTGCCGCCTTACTTTATGGCGCAGGGAGATCGCGCCAAGATTCATGGGCTTAACCGCGTCGGGTTGGAGCGAAATGGGGGGTCGCGGGAGGATCTCGCTGCTATTCGGTCGCTGTATCGGAGCGTATTCACTCCGACTGTGGTCCCCGGAGCTCCTCGGAAGACCTTTAAGGAGCGGTTGGCTGCCTCTAAAGCGGAGATCGGTGCAAACCCACGTGCCGCGCAGGTAATCGCCTTCCTCGAGAGCTCTGAGCGGGGTGTGTGCGCTCACCACGGAACTGGCGAAGGAGATTCTGATTAGGGCCAGGTCTTTGACTTTCGTCCCGCACGCTGGTAACGTCTGCCAGAAATATTGGTATAAAAAACGAAAAAGCGTACCAAAAATAGCTAAACGCTTGATATAATTGGAGATAGGAGTTCACATGGAGTCTTCCACAACTGCAGAGAAGCCAAACACCCTCAGCGGATTCACCGAGCAGGAAATGGCAGTAGGCGCAGTTTCTCTTTCGGCTATGGGGCCGCAAGA